>JAPKXR010000277.1 GCA_026394715.1 Methanomicrobiales archaeon
ACAGGTCGAGACGCTGGGTGTACGAGTCAGGGGTCAGGCACAGCTCGATATCTCCCAGATCACCACCGACCCGGCCAGGATCAATAAAGGAGACCAGTTTACACTCTTTATCAGGATTGAAAATACAGGCACCGATGACGCAAAATCAGTGGATGCAAGAATAGATATGCCACTTTCCGGTACGAAGGAGGCCTTTGTTGGAAAAATTGAGCCAAATAATGATGCCCCTGCGCCGTTTAACCTCTTGGCTGACCGTTCGGGGGATATCCCTTATACCTTAACCATACAATACGACGATGATTACGGGCCCCGCCAGGAACATCAGTTACTACACCTGAATGTATATAACAAGGACAGCACACCACTCATTATCGGGGCAATAATTCTCATCATCCTTGCCGGAGGCTTCGCATACTGGTTCTTCGTATTCCGGAAAAAGGGAACCACCAATGTTTGAGGAATCACAGGTCGCATTTTTTCTGGCAAAGCGATCGATTGTACGGGGGAACAAGGGTACGCTCTACCTGACCATCCTTATCATCGGAATGGTCTTTGTGAACCTGATCTTTCTGCCATCTATTATTTCTGGTGTGGCGGTACTGTTTAACCAGCAGTCTATCGATTACAGCTATGGGAACCTGGTTATCGAACCGAAAAAGAATCAGATCTATATCAATAATGTGGACGAGTTACAGAAGAAAATCGAACGAGTTCCCGGTGTGACGGGGGTCTCTCCACGGTTTATTACCGGGGCAACAATAGTTTACAAAGGAAATGCCGTTACCCCGGTATTGTATGCAATCAATCCCGATGACGAGCGACGGGTCCTTAAAACCGCATCGAAGGTTGTCAACGGTGAGTACCTCAGCGAGGCGGATACTGGCCAGGTCGTAATAGGCTATCGGCTGGCGGGTAACGAGGACGAAAAGCAGGACGTTATTCCATCCCTGGGAGGAGTGGATGTGGGCCAGGTAGTTGACATCACATTCAATAACGGGGTTTCACGGCAGTACCGTATCAAGGGTATTATCAGTTCAAATTCATACGGTGCCGACTCCAACGCATTTATCACAAAAAAAGAGTACGAATCAGTCTTTGGTCTGGAAAACAAGGCGAACCAGATCCTCGTACGGACACAGGAGACCGGGAATGAAGATAAAATGCGCTACACCCTGATGTCGTTTGGGGTACAGGAAAAAATCTGGACATGGGAGGAAAAATCAGCCAATTTCTTAAACCAGATTATTGGAAGTTTTAATATTATCAACCTTATTGGCACGGTAGTGAGCCTGATTATCGCGATTGTTGTCATTTTCATCGTGATCTTTATCAACACGGTTTACCGGCGGAAACAGATTGGTATCCTGAAAGCGATCGGCATCGACCGCTCGATCATCATCAAATCATACATCTTCCAGGCTCTTTTCATTTTTGCAATCGGGACACTTGTTGGATGCTTTTTCCTGCTGTTAATCCTGCAGTTACTTGCTGCTAACCCAATCGTGTTCCCAGGGGGGCCGGTAGCCCCGGTGGTTGATTCAATGCTCATTATCCGATCGATAATAAGCCTCCTGGCGGTTTCATTGATCGCCGGGTATGTCCCTGCCTGGATAACGACAAAAGAAGACATCCTTTCAGCAATTCGAGGTTGACATGATCATCGGACGTGATATTAAGAGAGTCTATGGCATGGGTGCCGTGCAGGTCCGTGCACTGGACGGTGTATCACTTGAAATCCAGAAGGGGGAATTTGTCGGGGTAATGGGTTCAAGCGGGAGCGGGAAGTCAACACTGCTGCATATGCTCGGTCTCCTCGACAGGCCTACCAGCGGGTTTATTTCAATCGATGGAATTGATGTCGGTGCCCTGAACGAACGAGGCCGGACTGTTTTCCGCTTAAAACGCCTGGGTTATGTTTTCCAGGACTATGCTCTGGTTCCCGAGCTGACAGCACAGGAAAACGTGTATCTCCCGTCAATGGTACGCGGTATGTCATCACGTGAATGTACCCTGATCTGCGCCGAAATACTCAGTCTCGTCGGACTGGGAGACCGGATTCATCACCTCCCGGGTGAGATGTCCGGGGGCGAGCAGCAACGCGTTGCGATTGCGCGTGCACTGGTGAATAAACCCACGATCCTTCTCGCCGATGAACCCTGCGCAAACCTTGATTCGCAAAATTCGAGAATAATTCTCGACCTTTTTAAAAGACTCAACAAGGATCTCCACCAGACCATTGTCATGGTTTCCCATGAGGAATGGCACAAAAGTTACTTCGACCGGATTATTTACATGAAAGACGGGGTAATTGAACTGAAATAAACAAATATCGTCCTTTGATTCGTTTTCACTGGACGTGCCATGGACTTCCGGGGCCAGACATTTAGAAAATGTAACAGATAACTCCTTTTTTGGTGGAATAAGTCCCATTCAGGCCCCCAAAAAAAACATAAAGTGCAACGTTCACCTGACCTTCCTTATGAAAAAGAGGGGATTTCCTGCCAGAGGTCACTAATTCCAGACCTGGACACCAATTCAATTCAGGCCATCCTGATGCTGAATCGAATGATTTTCCGGGCCTTTTATCGCAAAAAATAAGAACTTTACTATCTTTACACCTCC
>JAPKXR010000006.1 GCA_026394715.1 Methanomicrobiales archaeon
AAGAGTGAAGAAGGTTACACATCCCAAAAGGGATTATGCCCAAAAATGTAACCTTCCCCATAGGCAATGTAGCGTTGATCGATAAAATTGATTCCGAAACCGGCTTTTTTAAAATCGTATTTGAACCTGTAATGGGCAAAGCCCGGACATTTATTCCATCGGTAAAGTTGCTGATGAACAATAGACTCGGACCATCGGTGTCCATAAACCGGATTCTGGATTTTGCTCCGGTTGAATTTCAAGAGATTATCGGGTTCAAAGACAACATTTCTGAGAGAACACTGTATCGTAACCTTGAGTGGTGTGGAGAGAGGTACCCGTTAATTCTTGAACAGTATCAGCAATGGACGCAGACCAAAAGCTTGTTGATCCGACACAGTTCGTTGACTTCAGTTCGACATACTTTGAAGGCACCAAATGTCAGTTGGGAAAACCTGGGTATTCCCGGGATAATCAACCCAGGAAACTCCAGATAACATTTGGGATCAGCGTTGGGCTCAACAACATACCAACGATGCTGACAATCCAGAAAGGGAACGTCCAAGACAAAACCCATATGAAATCAATGATTCGATTATGCTCCAAGATCCTTCCGAATGACAGCCTTCTCGTCTTCGATAACGGCGGGAATACCAAAGCAAACAAAAAAGCAATCCGCGATAAAAATCTTCACTATCTCACCCGGAAAGCAAAGAAGAAAGGTCCATATCGAAAGGCAATACAAATCTTCCGGAATGGTCCGCAAGTCAAGTTCACTACCAACGATGAAGAGTATCAGTCTGTAAAAGTTTCCAATGGCAATGAGTATCAGTATATTTTCTTCTCAAAAAATCGCGAAAGTGAACAGTTGGCTAAAAAACTTAAACAATTTAAGAAAGAACTCGAAAAAGGTTCAAAACTCTTAAAGAAAGTCAAGAAGGGCAAAGATCTCGGTCAACATGTTGCACCGGAAGGCTATATCATTATCCGGGGAGAACTTCAGGAATCGATTGACGGGATTCCCAATCCTTACATTACCGGTATTGAAGGGTTCTTTATTCTTGAATCCAGGGTTGACGAACATCCAGAAAAGATTCTTGAAACCTACAAAAATCGCGACAAGGCAGAGAAATTGATCCGTGATCTAAAGGAGGGTGCCGAGATGCGCCCGATTCGGCACTGGTCAGACCACGCTGTAATTGGGTTTATTTTGATCGTCTTCCTCACAAAAGTCCTGGTTAGTTTGACAGAATTTTTATGTAAAAATCCCGTCGTAAAAAATTTGAAAATCCTCAAAAAATATTTGATCAATTTGACACTTACGATCGTTTATCCCGAGTTTGGGTTCGGCATTAGGATCATTTCGAATTATTTACCGGAATTGCAGCCGTTTTTTAGGGATTTCATCAAAAAGTACGGTAATTTGGAGCCGCCAAACGGTTGGTAAACCTTATCTGGCAAATGGAGTATGTGCCAAAAATAGCGTTAGCTATGTGAAAGTGGCGAAGTAAGGTTTTATCAGAAACAACATCCGTGTGATTTGAGGATTGCCCCTGTCTGAAAGATCCCTCAAACTGTTGGTCATATCTGAAAAATTTTGACGTTATTTATAGTTTAAATTATATGAAGAAAGATTCGTGCCTTTTCACTCTCCTGTCCGTTCGTGACATACGGGCAGTATAATGTTATTTTCACAACTGCGCGATCTCACGGTCTATCCAGTCACTAATGATCCGTTTTACTTGTTGGGTATTCATACCGGAACGGTACCGTGTCCGTATCTCAACTTCCAGCCGGTCAAGAACCGGTTGCACGATTGCCAGGTACGTATCGGGATTAGTGAAACCTCCCTGCTTGTCGATATGGAGCGTGACAAGTTCGTTTAAGTGGCAGAACTCCCCGGTGAGATCAACAATCCGCTCAATCGTTATACCGATTGTTATCTCATTCTGGAGCTCATCCGCCAGCATTGAACCACTATCCCGTGCACATGCATCTGGATGAGCCCCAGCGTTTTTCTGTGCCCTTTTTTCGTCTTCCGGCATGGATTCTGTCCCAGGTTCTATCTGGTATCCGGTGGTTGCCCACCCGGATTGATCAGTTTGCCTCTCTTGTTTATGGATGAAAAACGTTTGGTTTTATCCGGGGTTAGCTGCCTGTGCAAGGGTTCAGAGGATTGGAAAAAATATTTCCAGAGATTGAAGAACAAATGGTGACCGAACATGGCAGTCAGTATCGGGGAACTATGCCGGAAAAATTGGTTCTTTGTCATTTGCTGCGGGTAAGTTTCGAATAATCGATAGGGTAGGTGTGGAGTGCCATCATATCCCTCTTGAGGATAGTTCCTCCCCCGCTGATGCGGGTCAGCGCGACGCCGCGTCGGGTCGCACCTGGGCAAGGCGGATTATGCAACTGTGTGTGAGATAAAGTAATCATTCAGTTTACCCAATCGTTTTGAAGAAGATGCCCATGATCTACCTCACGTGTGGGGATCTTCACTTCAGGTTACCCTTATGAAATAGCGGAGAGCCATTTTTATTATTTCCCCTCCTCATGCATTATCTCCGGGATCCTTCCGTCGTTTTCCAGTCGTACCTGGAGGGCTCTGAGACGATCGATAAATGGCGAGGCTTCGGCTAGTACCGGTCTGACATCAGGTTCGCACGCGATGAGACTCTCATCATACGGGAGGTAAAACTGTCCTGAAAATAGGTCCCGGGTATCGCCCAGGAGTTCCTGGACCTTGCATATGTCATTTTCCGAACGCACCCGGTTGATCACGAGCCAGACCGAGGGGATACCCAGCTCCTTTGCCAGCTGTGCAGCATGCCTGACTACCTGCACTGCGTTAAATGTCGGATCGGTGAGCAGGAGTGCCTGGTCAAATCCCCGGGCAATGGTCCTGCCGAAATGTTCCACCCCTGCCGGGGTATCCATCAGGATCACCTCGTCGTCGCGGAGGTTGATGTACCGTATGACAGCCTCAAGGAGGGTATTTTCCGGGCAGAGACAACCTGTGGCTGCGTGTTCGACCGTGCCCATGACGAGGATGTTCACCCCGCCCGGTCCTTTTGCCCCGAACCGCTCCACCACGTCCGAGACGTCCGGGTTTAATGTCAGCATCAGCCCCCACCCGGCACCGGGACGGGCACCGGTTTTCTCTTCCACGTAATCGAAATTTTTTGTCAGCGGGACGATCCTGTCGCTCTCTTCCCGCGGGATACCGATGGCATACGGCAGGTTCATCTGCGGGTCTTCATCGACGGCGAGCGTGGTAAACCCTTTCTCTGCAAACAGGTGTGCGAGGAGTGCAGTGATCGTGGTCTTGCCGACCCCGCCTTTTCCGGTGATAACAATGCGGAATCCCCGTTCTGTTCCCGGGCGTGTATTCTCCCGGAGCTTCCGGGCAGCCACGGTCATCTTCTGCCGGTCTGCCCCCGGGTCAGCCATGGTTGCCCGCACCGCCGCTCCCTGCAAGGATCTCTTCCCGGGCAATTCGTTTTCCCCGGCATGCCGGGCAGAGTGCCGCGATCTCTTCTTTCAGTGACGGTGTTAACCGTGCCATGATGGATATCGCAAGTCCTTTTGGCGCATAGTACGTTCCACAGCAGCTGCACTGCGCCAGCAGGACTGTTGTTGTACTCCAGGATTTCATAACACGAGTATCCCCGACATCCTCCATTTCAACGGCACTGGTCGGGCAGACCTTCACACAAGCCCCGCACCCATAGCAGTCCCTGGTGGGTTCGAAATACGGTGTATTGACCACCGTGTATGGGCCCCGGTTGACAAAGCCGATTGCACCCGCACCCATAATCTCGTTGCATACCCGCACACACAGCCCGCAGAGTACGCACTTGTTGCCCAGTGAATCCGTGGTGTCGATCTTCTTTAAGAACCGTGTCTTCGTCACCCCGTACCGGGCTGCCATCGTCTTGATAACTTCTGATTTGGGCGCCTCAGCAAGATAGAGCTCGAAGAGGATGTTCCGGTATTTGACAATCCCCGGAGTATCGGTAACGACCTCCAGCCCCTCTTCTGCCCGCAGGGTGCACGACGCGGTCATCTCCTTCTTTCCACGTTTTACCACTTCGACCATGCATAGCCGGCAGGCACCGTACGGGTCAAGGGACGGTTCGTAGCAGAGGTGCGGAATCGCGATCTTCTCGCGGACTGCAACCCTGAGGAGGATCTCACTTTGATTCGCGATGTATTTTTTCCCGTTGATTGTGACCGTGACCTGTTTCTTTGGCGCACCTGCATCGCTGACTTCTTTGTGCGTCATGGTTTCACCAGCGCATCGTATTCTTCCCTGAAATACGCAAGAGTTGTCAACACCGGGTTGGGTGCTGTCTGGCCAAGCCCGCAGAGCGATGTTGCCACGATGGTGTCGGAGAGGAGAGCGAGTGTTTCGAGATCTTTTTTCGTGCCCTTCTTTGCTATGATCCGGTTGAGGAGGAGGAGCGAGTGCTTGAGTCCCTCCCTGCAAGGAACGCATTTCCCGCAGGACTCCCCGGTGGCGAAGTTGATGAAGTAGCGGGCGATATCCACCATGTCCGTATCCTCGTCCATGACGACAATTCCCCCGGAGCCCATGATCGAGCCAGCCTTGTTGAGGTTCTCGAAGTCCACCGGGGTATCGAACAGCCGGAGCGGAATGCAGCCACCCGATGGGCCACCCGTCTGGACCGCCTTCACCTTCTTGTTGTTGGCACCGCCGTTGCCGATATCGGAGACGATCGTGTTGAGCGTTGTCCCGAGTGGAACCTCCACGAGACCGACCCGGTCGACTTTCCCCACGAGTGAGAAGACCTTGGTGCCGGTATTGCCCTCTGCCCCGATACGGGCGTACCAGTCACTGCCGTTCATTATGATCACCGGCACGTTGCACCAGGTCTCGACATTATTGAGGTCCGTGGGATAACCATAGAGCCCTCCCCCGATGTCAGTGAGCCGCGGTGGGCGGGGATGGGGTCGGCCGGTCCTTCCTTCGATGGATGCCACGAGAGCCGTCGATTCTCCGCAGACGAATGCACCGGCACCGGTCGCGATCCCGATATCGAATGAGAATCCCGTGCCGAAAATGTTGCTGCCAAGGAGACCATACTCCCGTGCCTGCGTAATGGCAAGTTTCAGCCGTTTGATGGCGAGCGGGTATTCGGCACGGATATAGATGAGACCTTCGGCAGCACCCATCGCATACGCACCGATGATCATGCCGTCGATGAGCATATGCGGGTCGCTCTCCATCTCGTTCCGGTTCATGTACGCGCCGGGGTCGCCTTCGTCAGCGTTGCAGATAATATATTTCTTCTCGGCTTTCGCGTCCCGGGTGATCCGCCACTTAAGTCCAGTGGGAAAACCAGCACCTCCCCTGCCCCGGAGCCCGGACTTCTCCACTTCCATGATGATGGCTTCTGAATCCATCCCGTTCAGGGCTTTTAACGCTGCTGCGTAGCCGCCAACCGCGATATACTCATCGATATCTTCCGGGTTGATCAGAC
>JAPKXR010000329.1 GCA_026394715.1 Methanomicrobiales archaeon
GGATAAATTCAAAGAAGTATATAATACGGGCATACCCTCACATTTTGAAAACTATAGCAAAGAATTGGATACCTATATCGAACTGAGCATCTACTCGCCCCAAAAGGGGCAAATTGCACTGATCAGTTCGGACATCACCGAACGCCGCCGGGCCGAGGAAGAGGTTATACAAGCCCGGCGTAATTTTGAGGTCTTTTTTAACACCATTGATGAGTTCCTCTATGTACTTGATGAACAGGGCCGCATCCTCCACGTCAACGAAACGGTCATCCGGCGACTCGGGTACACACGGGAAGAGATCCTTGGTCAACCAGTGTTGATGGTGCATCCACCGGAACGCAGGGATGAAGCAGGGCTTACCGTGCAAGGGATGCTGGCAGGCACAATGGATTTCTGCCCGGTACCGGTGATGACCAGGGACGGTCACCTGATCCCGGTGGAGACCCGGGTCGTTCAGGGTGAATGGGATGGCAGTCCCGTTCTGTTCGGGGTCAGCAAGGATATAACAGACCTCAAAGTCTCTGAGGAGAAATTTTCCGCTGCGTTCCATTCCAATGCGGCAGCGATGGCTGTCTCGACAAAACACGATGGAAAATTTGTTGATGTTAATGCAGCGTTTTTACAGATGCTGGGGTTCACCCGGGATGAAGTCATCGGAAAAAGCGTAGGTGACTTACATCTTTTTTTGCAACCTGAGGACCGGATACATGCCATTCGCATACTGGAAGAGGGTGGAGTGGTGAGGAACCTTGAGGTACAGGTCCAGGCAAAGGATGGCTCCGCCCTGTACGGCTTATTCTCTGCAGATAGTATCACAATAGGTGAAATCCCCTGCCTGCTGACAACAATGGTGGACATCACCGAACGTAAAAATCTCGAAGAGGAGATGAAGTTCCATGAGCAGGAACTCATGCAATTCTCCAAGTCACTCGCTACGGCGAATAAGAAGCTCACCCTCCTTTCCAGCATTACCCGCCACGATATCAACAACCAGCTTACCGTACTGATGGGTTTCCTATCTATACTGGAAGATATGCCGCCCGGTCCGGCCCGTGAAGAGTATTTCCAGAAGACCAGTACTGCTGCAAAGCGGATCTCCGCCATGGTCCAGTTCACCAAAGAATACGAGGAGATCGGGGTCCATGCCCCTGCATGGCAGGAATGCCGTATACTCGTCGAGACAGCGTCAAAACAAGCCCCGCTTGGAAAGGTTATGGTGAAGAATGATCTCCCTGTCGGAACAGAAGTGTTCGCCGACCCGCTGGTTGTCAAGGTGTTTTACAACCTGATGGACAATGCGGTCCGGTACGGCGGAAAGATCACGACGATACGGTTCTCTGTTGAGGATGACGGTGATGATCACGTGATCGTCTGCGAAGACGATGGCGATGGTATCGTTGCAGCGGAGAAGAAGAAGATCTTCGAGCGTGGGTTCGGTAAGAATACCGGGCTCGGCCTGGCCATATCCCGGGAGATTCTTGATATTACTGGCATCACGATCAAAGAGACGGGCGGGCCTGGGCAAGGGGCACGGTTTGAGATTACGGTGCCGAAGGGGGCGTGGAAATGACGGGGGATGATACATAATGGCAGATACATTCCGGGTGCTGTATGCCGATGATGAACCAGATCTTCTCAACATCGGCAAGCTGTTCCTTGAGCGGTCCGGAGATTTTTCTGTTGCAACTGTTGGTTCGGCATCCGCCGCCTTAGAACTCCTCAAAAAAGAACAATTCGACGCCATCATATCAGATTACCAGATGCCAGGGATGGATGGCATCCAGTTCCTTATCGAGGTGCGGAAGAAATACGGGTCGA
>JAPKXR010000174.1 GCA_026394715.1 Methanomicrobiales archaeon
TGCACTGGACCTCGTTTATCCGGAGACAGCCCGGGTGTCCGCTGAGATGTTTTGTAACTATTGTCCCCGGTTCTCTTTCAGAGGGCAGGTGGAGAAGACAGATATCCCGGCGTCCCCCGGCCCGTCCCTTCTCCTGCGCTATTCGTATCAATGTCCCTGGTACGATACCGGCAGCTCAATGAGCATCCCGTATCTCCCCGCTGTCGTCAACGGCGCGACCGGGCCACGTGTAAAAGATCTCACCGTTAGACAGAACCTGCCCCCGGGGGTGTCCCCCGCGTCCGGCCAGGTAACCTCCGGGAGCATTTTGCTACCTCCCAGGAAGAGCTGAATTGTTTTTAAAATGTAGAAAACTGAGTCTTCCACGACCTTCCAGATACAAGTATATAGCTACCTGCACCGCTATATTCGCTTATCTCAGCCCTTAATTGGAACAATAAAACCGTTGGAAATTCCGAAGATGGCTCACTTGAGCTTTTTCTCGAGCTTCTTGAGCTTCTTCTTGGCTTCCTGGCTGCCCGCAGCCGCCTGCTTTGAGAGCTCTTCTGCCTTGACCTTCTTCGCCTGGTTCAGCTTCACCAGCTGTTTCTTACTCGTTGGCATACAATCACCTCGCTTTTGCCCCTGCCTCGTCTACTTAGCTTTTTTCCTTCTTAAAAATATCCCACTGTCATTGTACCCGCCATTAAAACCTTCGAATAAACGAAATACTGACCCTTGATTCTTGTTAACTCCCCCCAAAAAAACCGTTCTAACGTTCCGATCGTCCGGGGGTGCTTCACTCCGGCCATTATGAGCCCGACATCATATCTTTTAAGGTGGTCTTTGAATTCACTGTTCCAGCTGCCGTCGTTGTGGAGTACCTGTGCCTGCAACTCGCCGCCATGATCGAATAACGGCCCGTTGTTCCCGGTCGAGATCTTTTTTTGGGAACTCTCCGCCGGCCGGCACCATCCTTCCAGGGAGTTATCCGGAAATTAAGGCCCCTGAGAAACTGGCAGCTCGCTTCATATCGCACTGCTGCAGGCACTGGCTGGTGACTCACCTCTTTTCAGGCCGGGATGGACCGGGACGATTGTGAAGTGGACCCGGGTGTAACCCCGGATTGTGTGTATCACGCTCCCGCGAAATCTTCACTATTACCTGCATTCTAATCTGTCCGATGGGTGAGAATGGGAAGGGTGCACGGTTTCTGATCATGGTACCGAACGGGAAGTATCTGATCGAAGGGAAGACCTTGGGTTTTTTCACGGCATAATTTTTTATGTTAATCATCCTGTCAACAGGATAATTTTTAAAAAATTGACTGTTTTGGCCGGGCCGTAACCACAGTACAAAGCAACAGCACCAATCACGATCACTATCCCGGCTGGCGGGGTAAAGGGAATACCTTTAGCCGGTGTCGGCGCAGTTGTAGGCCCTGATGACGGGTATTGGCGGTAATCTACCGTGGTTGGTGTCGCATGGACGCCGAGAGATTCCAGGTTCCTTTTTGCTTCTTTATTGTTCGGATTGATCTGCAGTGCCCGTTTGTATGCAGTAATGGCAAGGTCGTTCCGGTTCATCGAAATGAACACCTCGCCTTTTTTCAACCAGGACTGTTCATCTTTCGGGCTGAGATCTGTTGCGTGGTCAAGCGCCTGGACTGCACCTTCTTTATCGTTTAATGCGGCACTTGCCAGCCCTTTCCCATACCATGAAAGGGAGGAATAGGGGTCAAGTGCAATAGCCTTCTCAAATGAGATCCGTGCATCGCTGTACCGGGCCACCTTATACAGGTCAAACCCTTTCGTGGTAAGGACTGTTGCATCATCACCCGGGTTGTCAATGGATGCAGCTACAAACCCCGGGATACTAATGAGTGCCATGAACAGGATGAAAAAAACCGTGAGTTTAAAGTGAAAGGACTGGCGCATATGTAATATTTCCATCAGCGTTGTAATAAAATGGTTATCCCAAAAGAGACCACCATTTGATGCAACCGGTCCTTTGGCCTCCTAACGAAACGTTACCGTTTCACCGGACCATTCCATTTTTTATTCTCGCATCTCCGATTATCAGATGAACCTATGGCCCGTGAAGAACAATCCCATATGGTCCTTGACCAGATAGCCCGCCAGATCATGGAATGCCACCGCTGCCCGCTCTACAAGGAGGCAACACATGCCGTCCCGGGCGAAGGAAGTATGGTTGCACGGGTGATGTTTATTGGTGAGGCACCCGGTGAGCAGGAAGACACACTGGGAAGACCGTTCGTTGGCCGGGCTGGCAAGGTCCTTGATTCCCTCCTGACCGGGAGCGGCCTCGGAAGAAACGATGTCTTTATCGGAAATATTATAAAACACCGTCCCCCTGGCAACAGGGACCCGAAACCAGACGAAATAATCGCCTGTACCCCGTGGCTTGAACAGCAGGTCAACGCCATCCGGCCCCCGTTACTCGTCCCGCTTGGCAGGCACGCGGCCCGTTACGTGCTCGGGAGGATGGGGGTGGAGTTTCTGAAGATCACCGATATTTCAGGGACCGTGTTCGAAGGTGAACCGTTCGGCTTCCCGCAAAAGGTAATCCCTGTCCTGCACCCCGCTGCAACGCTCCACAACCCGCTGAGCAGGGGACACCTGGAGGAAGATTTCAGGCACCTCGGGGAGCTGATTCGAACGATGGGGCCGTAAACGGCAGTGTTACCGGGAGAGTGGCATATTCTTTTTAATCTGGTCATCTCGAAAAAGGGGGGGAAGGAAATCCTTGGGGTCGTTGTCAGTTGTGGTACGGGATTGCCTTTGAAGAATAACCTGTTGCTACAGTGCAATGGCAGGGAGTGAACGTTTCGGAAGCTGAACCGTGGACCCTGTTTTATTAAAAACAGGTCAGAGTGACCTGAGTTTCTGGCCAAACGCCGGAAGGAAATCTTTTTTCCTCGACATGACACCCTCAAGCCTGACGGGTTGCACGGTATAATCAAGCCCAAGAAGCGTATTCTTGTCGCCTGCTGCCAGCAGATAACTGGTATTTTCCATTACGTTGGTAAAAAGGGCAAGGTACAGGTGAACGCCGTGCTCTTTCCTCAGGATATCCAGTTCCTTCCTGATTACTTCAGCCTGGTCCACGGGGTAATCAATTGACGCCATCATCACCTGTGCGATGATGACCTCCCGGCCGAAAAGCGTGTAATGTTTCGTGTCTGCCAGGAGCAGGTCACGGGGTGCTGCGTGGACAAGGTCCATCCCCTGCTCTATCAGGGCAGTCCCAAATTCTGCAGGGTTGAGTCCCGTGACGCCAGCAAGGAATGAAACGGCCTTTTTATCTTTTTCTGTCGTCGTCGACATCCGGAGCCCGAGTGTATCAGAGAGGATACCTGCAAGGAGCATACCTGCGGCAGGGATGGATGGGACCAGGCCCCCATCCATAAATTTGTGGGTGATAATTGTCGACGTCGAACCAACAGGTTCATTCAGGAACGAAACCGGCTTTAACGTCGTAATTGCTCCAAGCCGGTGATGGTCGATAATCTCGAGGATATCGGCCGACTCGATCCCATCAACAGACTGGGTAAACTCGTTATGGTCAAGGAGGATTACTGATTTGTGTATCTCTTCAAGGAAGGTATTTCTCGATATCATCCCAAGGAGCAGGCCGTCCTTGTCGACAACACACGCGGTCCGGTAACGGGAATTGGAAACCATCTGTTTTGCATAGGCGAGTGGGTCTTCAGGCCTTACAACCGGGACATCCGTTGCCATCACAAGGCCTGCAGCCCGTGAAAGGTGGATTAACCTTCCGACACTGAATGCATCAAGGGGAGTCGCAAGGATGGAGACCTTCCCGGCCTTTGCAGCGGCGATCACCCGGTCGCCCACGGGAGCACCTTCCGCAACAATCAGGGCTGCAATGCCGGCAGAGATCAGGGCCAGCTGGGACGGCTCATTATCTCCTGTAATCGCCACATCACGTCCTGTCAGGGAGGACATGGCATTGTGAAGCGCGTCGATTGCGATGATCACCCGGCCATTCAACTCCTCCGGGTGGGAGACGAGGACCCGAGCCTCGAGGATCCGGGCAAGGGTAGCGTGGGATATCGGTCCGATGACCAGCTGTTCCCGCCGTTCCGGATTGACATATGCCTTCGCAAGTCCATACTCGCTGACAAGGCCGACCACCCGGCCTTCATGACTCACTACCGGGATGTTCCGGATGTCATGTTCATCCATCATCAGCGCGACATCGATAGCCGGCATCTCCTCCGGGGCACGGTGCGGGTACAGGAACGGAATATCTGCAACCGATGGTTCAACCGATTCGATCAGTTCAGGCGGCTGGAGCTGAAATTCTGACAGGACGAACCGGGTCTCTGCATTCAGTTCCCCACACCGTACCGGGATATACCGGCCCGGCTCCTGCCTGTTGAGGAACTCCGCATACCCGATGACACTTGCAATGCTATCGGTGTCGGGATGGGAGTGCCCGATGACATATACGTTCTGGCTGCTCATTTCAACAAAACCCCTGGTCGCCGGTCTTTTGACACGGGCAATTGTGCGGCCCGGCAGACGGTCGTACCATATCAGCTCAACTACCCTATAATGATCTCGAAAAGGACGAACCTATCAGGCAAATCCCGGAATTTGTAATCCTGTTTATCACCGAAAGGGTCAGCAACAGATCAGGCAGGCCACTAATAAATTTTTTGTCCCTGGTACAACTTCTGCATGTAAAACCAAAAAAACTGGCGTAATCGATCCTTTTATTCAACATTTCACCAAAGATGTACTAATTACTATGCAGATTGAAAAGAACGTATACCAACGATCACTGGCGATTGCAGCCTTCCTCTTTATTACCTGTGTCATGTGCACGGGTGGAGCGTTTGCATCGTTCATTTTGGTACCCGGGGCTGGAATCGCACAGGCTACGGATAACTCACTAACAAACACGGACTGGCAGCTGGTCTCAATCGACAGTGGGTCTTTACAGGTACCAATAGCAGCCGGTTCAAAAGTTACCCTGAAGTTTAATAACGACGGCAGTATTGGCGGTTCTGGTGGTATTAACCTCTATTTCGGTTCGTATACACAAGATGGCACAACGGTTACATTCGGTCCCATTGGCTGTACCGAGATGGCAGGCCCTGAGCCGCTGATGGACCAGGAGAGTACATATTTCCGCCTTCTTGATTCAGCCCGGTCATTCCATATCGCGGGACGCACTCTTGAATTGTCTGATGCAGCGGGTCACACTGTATTAAAATTCAAGTCTGATACTACCGGCAGCACGAACGGCCAGGCCGGTAAGGATCCCGCAACAGTGCTGCCGGGGACAAACTGGCAGCTCTCGTCGTATTCAGACGGTACTGCCGTTGTATCAGGGACCGACACCAGGACAATTACCCTGAAATTTGACAGTAAGGGCGATATCAGTGGGTTTAGTGGGGTGAACACGTATTTCGGGAGCTGCAACCTTGATGGCAATGTCATTTCAGTCGGACCTCTCGGGTCAACAAAGATGGCAGGGCCACCAACCCTGATGGAACTCGAAACGGTCTATCTCAACCTGCTTGGATCAGTAACCGGAGCCAGTATTGCCGGGGACTCACTCAGCCTGGCTGATAAAGACGGGACCGTGGTATTAGTATTCGAGAAAAAAACTGGCCCTTCACAAGGCAGGTTCAGTGCATTTTTGCCACCCGGCGAATCACCTGCGGTACTCTTTCCCGGTATAGGACGACCGTCCACAACTACGTTTATTGACCGGTTTTTGAACAACCAGAACCTGAGCAGTTCAACGGGCAGGTTCCCATGGTACCTGGTACAACCGGGAAGGGGCACCGTCACCAATATTTCGGTGGGAAATCATCAACATCCTGCCTTTATGCCTCGTTACAATGATTCAATCACCCCGCCCATTTCCTACCCTGGCGGACCGCTATACTAAAACCTTTTTTTAGAATCTTGTTCCAGCACGAAATACCCGGGGTAATGGACAACGGCATTTTCATTCCAATCAATTCCGGGGGTTTTGGAAAATCACCCCGTACGAGATGAAATGGCTGGTATTTCATATAAACCGGGATGATGCCCCCGTCATCAGTACACCTGATGAAAAACCCGGGGCCTGTTTTCAGATCAGCCACCTGGTGACCGCTCCCACAGCCGGACATCAACTCGTTTATAATGCGAAAAACGCGTTTTCATGGGGAAAAACGGGAAGGGGTGTTTTGCTGAACACCAATGGACCGGCCCGGCCCTGCCTGTTTCAGGCGGCTACTACTTTCCCGTCTTTTAACTGGATGATCCGGTGGAAATAGTCCTTGTGCCAGTCCTCGTGGGAGACCATAACGATCGTCTGCTGCAGGTCTTCATTGATCTCTCTGAACAGGTCCAGCACCACCTTCGAATTCTCTGAGTCCAGGTTTGCACAGGGTTCATCGGCGAAGAGTATGTCGGGCTTGTTCACCATCGCCCGGGCGATCGAGACACGCTGCTGCTGGCCCCCGGAGAGCTCGCGGGGGAGGTGGTCACGCCGGTCGTAGAGGCCGAACTTCCGGAGTATCCCGTAACTGTCGTTTTGGGTCTGCTCTTCGGTCCGGTCTTTCCGTAGCATCGCCGGCAGGGAGACATTTTCCATCACCGTGAGGTCGGGTACCAGTGCATAGTCCTGGAAGACGTACCCGAGGCGGTAGAGTCGGAACATCGTCTTCTCGTAATCTGTCAGGGCCAATATGTCTGTATCATCAATAACGATCTTCCCCGACGTGGGTACATCAAGGAGACCGAGCATGTGCAGGAGGGTGGTTTTGCCGCTGCCGCTCGCCCCCATGATACCGAGAAATTCACCCTTTTCGATAGCGAGCGAGAGACCGTCCAGGGCATTCACCTGCACGTCCCCCATCCGGTAGATCTTCGTCAAGTCCCGGATTTCGATCATTTCAGGCCCTCATGGCGGTCTGGATGTCCTCGCGGGAGATCTGGTAGGCAGGTACATACCCGGCGATCAATGCTGCAATGAACAGGATCACAGAATTAATGAGAAGGTCCAGGGGAGTCAGGTACATCGTAGCAGACCATTCCGGCGTGACGATGGGGTGATATGCCAGGTACATTGCGAGAACTAACGTGATGATGATGCCGAGAACAATGCCAAGTATGCCGAGAATAATGACCTGGAACCCGTAGTTATGCATAATGACTTCTTTATCCACACCGATCGCCTTAAGGACCCCAATCTGTTTACGGCTGTTGAGTGTTTTGATGGTGATGACGATGAACAGCACGACGGTTGTAATGATGATGCTGACAATCAGGGAGACCATGTTGATGATGGCAAAACTCTGGAGGGCCCGGCCCATGCTCTTACTCAGCAGGTCTCCCGTGGTCTGGACCTTTCCGTTCACCCCTACCCCGTACGCGAGGAGTTCGTTCTTGATGAACTGCTCGGAATACCCTGGTTTTGCTTTCACGGTAATGAGGTCAGCCTTGTACAGGGCCGATCCTTCCACCTGTTCCATGTCCGTCCAGGAGACATACGCCGCACTGTCCACGGGGCTCCAGCCCGTCTCGTAGATCCCTTTTACCCGGTATTCTTTCGTATACCCGTTCCCGTATTCGATGGTAACCGAGTCCCCTACCCGGACACCCCCGAGCGACTCCTGGAATTCATCTTCCTGGCGGACAGCGGCGTCACCGGCTATTGGTCTTCCGATGATCACCTCACCGGTATCTCCTTCCCCAAGATAACTGCCGGCAATCATTTTGGTATAGACCGGGGACACTTCCTTCTCATCTGTTGGCGCTATTGCACGCACATTGACACCAAGAGTCCGTTGCCGGAAATGAAAGGTTGCACCCTTCGAATAATGGGGGGATGCCCGCTGTACGCCGGGCATGCCATTGATCAGGTCGAGCGTGGCATCAAGGTCCGTAATATACTGGTTGCCGGACTTGGGGCTGACAATGACATTTGATACCTCGTAATCCACGATCTGCTTCGTGATGCTCTGGCCAATTCCATTGAACAGGGAGGGGAGGAAGATCATGTTGGTAAAGCACATCCCGATAATCAGGACGGTCAGGACGACACTTGAACGGCTTCCCCGCTGGAGAGATCGCAGTGCAAGGAGGGACGCGACTTTTAGTTCTTTTTTACCCATGGAAGGGCTCCGGCGCCATTTTTCTTCGGCAGGTACCAGTACTTATACGCAAGGATTCCACCTGCGATAATGATCAGCAGGAGAAGGATGAGCATCCCGGTATTGTCCTCAGGTATGACCCGGACTGACATTTTGCTGGATATCGTATGGGTCCCGAGGTCATCCACGTATGTAATGACGGTGGTATACTCGTAGGTACCACCCAATGCCCCGTCAAGCGAAAAAACCGCAGGTGCATCATTGCCAGGCTTGATCTTGCCGATAAATGACTGCGTTGTACCGGTCATCGGGAGGTTGGTTGTGGCAACAACCTGTTTTGCTTCACCGGTGCCGGTATTCTCGATCCTGATGGTCAGGTCAAACGGCTGGTTTGCCGTTACCCTCCGCGGGCTTGTATCAACAGATACAAAACCAAGCTCTGCCTTCCCTTTCATCAGGACGTCAATGGAGGTTGTTTCAACATGCCCTGATCCATCAATCCAGTTGTACTGGAGCGTGACGGGTACACGGACCAGCCCGGTGGGGGTGTTCCGATCGGACAACAGGACGAGATTCACCGTCCTTGAATCATTGGCATTTATCGGACCGAGGTGGTAGAGGTCTGTCTTCTTCGGTGCAATCATGCTGCTTACGTTATTAATCCGGACCGTCACATCATCCGTGCTGGTCTCTCCCCCGTTCCTCACGGTCAGTAACACCGGGATCTCGTCACCCGGGTTCACCGTATCAGGGAGTGAACTTTCGACGATCATGATCGCTTTTTTCTGGATCCCTACCGGCGTGTTGACATTGACCGGGATTGGGTACCGTGTGCTCCTCCCACCGGTAGTATCGATCCATACTTCAGGGTAGTACATCCCGGTCACCGTCGGGGCACGGATGGTAAACGTCAGCGGGAGTGACTGCCCGGGTCCGATCTCTCCCACACGCTCGAAATCTTTGCTGATGACCAGGACGCCTTTCCCTTCGAGCTGGACATTTTCGATGTTCACATTGATGTCCGTAACCTTGGTAGTGGCGAAGTCATTGGCAATGACTCCTGCGTTCTCTTTTATGGTCGCGCTGGAGGCCGTATTTTTTACAACGATGGTGATCGTCCCAAGGCTGTCCGGCATCATTATTGAGGGGCTCACCTTGTATTCGCTAATCTGTACGGTTGGATCACCGGCAGCTGATGCCGGAAGTACCATGCCGGCAGTGATTGCGAGTGCGATTACGAGTACGTAAATTAATTTCATCTTGTTTTCAGTCCACCCGGTGTGGGAAATTTTTCTGCTTATAACGGGGATTATGATGGTATGGAAACGTTTTCTGAATACTAGTAGTTTGATTTTATAGTATATTCTTTACTTCCTTCCATGACCCTTGTTGTACCCTTCATGCTGTTAGCGGCGCAACTCATTTCGCTTACCCACTTAGAGCGGGGCCAAACCGGTTCCGGGATAACAGGCCTTCCGGGACAAAAACCAGGGGGGGGACCCTGTTGACCGTTTCACCAGGTCAGCCGTGAAAGGAATCAGACCGTGGTATCATTGGTATGCCCTGTTCCTGGATGGCATATAAAACCCTGAACCTGCCGTCGCGATAACTCAGCACAATTTTCTTCGGGTGTAACCTGCTCAGGTAAAAGGGTGGTAATATCCGGTCGAGTTCATCGAACCCACCGGAAAAAAAGGACTCGATATCTTTCCCGGACGGATTTGTCAGGACTACTTCAATTAACAGGGACCGCTGCTGCCTGTCAGGTACATCCAGGTCGAAAATCAGCAGTGAGTCTGGCTGGTCCTCCCCGGGCGCCGTATACATCCGGGTTAATGTTCCGGTAAGCAGGTGAATTTTTTCCGCAGTCAGCCGTCGGGACAACGTACCGGCAATATATCCAAACGGGAGTGTCCCGATGCCGATTGTCAGGATAAATGGTTCTTCCTGCAATATCCCGTTACCGCTCCCGGAACAGATATGAGTCCCGAGAATTTCACCTATCTCCCGCAGGGCCCCTGTTTTTTCCGGGGTTATCGATCTCATATCACACCAGATCCCAAACTTTCCACGGGGTTTGTTCAGGAGTGCAACCCTTCTATCCACGGAAGTCCCGCCCTCCGGGACAAAATCCGGGCCAAATAGTTCAATACCAGCATCAAGGGCATATTCCCCGTCCTCCAACGCAACAATAACACCTGAAACTACTCTTCCTATCGGTGGTTGCCGGGGGTCGTGAACCGCGTACACCGGGATAATTACATGGCCAATCGTCGCAAGATGCCGTTTCAGGTCATCAAGAGTTACGCAAGGATAGTCTGGAAACGCATGGGTTGTGGCGATACGGATAGATCGACGGGTCATGTGCAGATACGTAATTTTCGGTTTTACATGATTAAAAAACCGATTGTAATAGAATTTTTTCGTGACCGGACCGAAGTGCCCACAGGTCCCCTGGTCCCGGGGGTCCGGGTTCCATCCAGAAAACCACTTAAACAGAATTTAAAACGGTACAAGCCCCTGAAAGATGGGGATATTGTGTCCTTTGAACGGGTGGGCAACGACAAAAAAAAGACCCGTTCTTTCCCTCCGATGAATGCATTATGAATTGCCCGATTAAAAAAAGAGAGTGGCAAAACATTCATGTTGCTTTGCACGTGATTACTTACTATGTCGAATACCTCATCGAATCTGATACTATCGGGTGTATTATTAGCGCTTATTGGATTTATGGGGGCATTTTCGGATACTATTCTGGCCGGTGCCATTCCATTGGCGATGCTCCCGACGTTGTCATCGATTAAAGTCTATGTATTCGTCCCGATGCTTGCAATTGGCATTATTCTCCTGGTTATTGGCATCATACTCTATTCCAGGCGACCTGCCGGGATATGATGGTTAACGGGCATTCGTGTTGAACGGAAAAGGTCACCTTGCGTTAACGGATGGATACATCCCCATGCTGAAAAAGAGAACGCGCTTACGGGAAACCGCACCGTTCCTGTTCCGCTAAAACCCCTGATGGACCGTTGGCAGTTTTTTTATTCTGCCCAACGTTTTTTTTGGAACTTTTTTTACGCGGACAAACGACCTGAAATCTCCCTTGTTTAACGGGTGGCCCATCAGGTTTACTCCCTGGTACATTTCTGTAACGAAAGAAGAGAATAAGAGCCTCGATTACCTAGTAGTACTCATGAAGTATACAGCACGACACGTACGGAAATTTTTAGAGCAGGGAAAAATCGACCCCGAACTCTGGAAGAGACATTTCCCTTCACTACTCGAGTCAAGAGTACCCACCTGCGAGGAGTGTAATGATTTTCAAAGCAGCGTATGCCCCGGTGGAAAAGATCCGGTCGAATGTTTCCTCGCGATTGAACTCTCTTCTGATCAACAGCCTGGTGACGGAAATGGGAAACCGGCGGGGAAGGGAAAATCTAAAAAATACCAGTGGACCGGCAAAGGAAAAGATAACATCATCCCTTCGGGTGCGAATAAGGCATACGACCAGTCTAAACTATAAACTTTTTTCCGATCAATACAGGATAGTTACAGGGTCAAGGCCCCTTGGGGCTGTCCGCCTGATATTGAACGAGGCACCACCCGGGGGTTTGACCTCAAGGGTAAACTCTGTTCCCGGCGGGATCCCCCCCTTTGGTTTTGCGTCGATTGTCCAGATCTCGTTTGCTGAAAGGACATCGTCGGTATTACCGTTTCTGGATGTATAACTCCAATTACCCTTATCGCCACCACCAGGTGGATACTCCAGGGACTCAAGCGAGCCTTCCGTGCTGATGATTATCTGGCTGCTTGTGAATTTGACAGGGGTCGCGCCTGCCGACAGGCCTACATTAAATCGGATCGTGTGGATGTCATTGAAGGGATCTGATGACAGCCCAAGGATATCCCCGACAAGGATGACATTTGATGTGGCCCCCTGGACCCCTGCATTGGCTGTCTTCTGGCTGACCTGCGTGGTGAAAAAGCCTGCCCCGAGCATCACATAGGTGAACACGGAACCGACGGTGATAAATGCAATCAATACGATGGCGGCTTCGATCCCGGTAAATCCATCTTCATGCAGGTTTTGTTGTTTCATGGGAGTTCGCAAACCCCGGAAATTTCCGGAAGAATTTACGTTACTGTTACCTGTGAATCTTTAAGTAATTGAGTGATGAGACCTTCATAACCCACGTGATGCACCCGACGAGGTCATACTATAAATACATCCAGCCTGATTGTGTAATTGGTGGAGACCGGATATGCTGTTTAAAGATATTGTAATGCAACGCTACGCGGTAAAGAAATTCAATGGTAAGGTAGTCCCACAAGAGAAGATCAACGAGCTGATTGAACTGGTCAGGTATGCCCCCTCGGCCCTGGACCTGCAGCCATGGAAAATCAAGGTTGTTACAGACCAGAAATTAAAAGAACAACTTCGGCCCGCTGCATTTAACCAGGAACAGATCACCACCTGTTCGCACCTGCTCGTTTTTTGTGCTGACCCCGACTACGACAGCCTGATAACAAAGCTCGGGGCCCTGTTAAAAGAGAACCATGTGCCCGAAGATGTGCAGGCAATGATAATTGGGATGGCCGCCCAGTTCGCGGGGGCCATGTCACCTGAACAGCGGCTGGCCTGGTCACAGGCGCAGACCTACCTCGCGCTGGGAAACGCATTGAACGGGGCGAAATCTCTCGGGTTTGACTCGTGCCCGATGGGAGGGTTTAACCCGGATGAATTCACCCGGATCCTGGATATCCCAAAGCCCCTCGTCCCGGTTATGCTCTGCCCGGTCGGGTATGCAGCTGATCAACCAACGCCGAAACTGCGGTTCCGAAAAGAGGATATCCTGTTCTGACCAGGAGAGATCAGTGGGATATTTTTTCCAATCCTCCTGATTTCTGCGGGGAAAATCTCAGTCCCTCGTATATTCTGAAAGATAACGGTTGCTGTCCGAAATTCAATTCAGATGTGAGAGAATAGTTAGTCGATATCCGGTACAGGTACTTCTTGTGCACGATTGATGCCTGAAACCATGAGCCTGTTACCCGGCCCCCCGATCAAGCTTCCCCGCAGAAAAATTACGGGAACGGTTTATTGATACCCCCGGACTTGGATTTTTCCCCTGGACTCTTGGTTATATCGCATCCATTATCCGTTATTTTTCTGTCCCGTCCGATGTACTCGGGGGGCGTCCTTTTCGTTCTGTTCACGCCGGTGCTTATCGTAATCACCCTGGCGAGGTCCAGGAAAAGATTGTACCCGTTTTGGTATTATCTGAATGGTCGTAGTGGCATGGACGGGAATTGAACGTGGAGCTGGTTTCCTGGTTATTGTACTGCTAAGTAACCCAATCAATTATTATCACCCGTGTGTGCTCGTATATTATCCTTGAGATGTTCCGTCTCCCTTCAGCCACGGGAATTTTGTACCGGCATCGTGCATAACAAAAATGAAGGGCCGGGTACTATCATAAGGCCTGGCCTGTCGATTCAATCGCAAATTAACCGCATGAATAAACCGGGTTAACATTTCCGCCGATCAGGGGAAATCTATGCACGAATCTGTATTCTCTGGCACACAACGCCGTACCCGCCTGACCGCGAGGGACCACCCCTTAAAAAAACCGTGTTTTTCCAGGGCCAGTATCGCATAGCGTGAGCATGACGGGTGAAACCGGCAGTAGATTCTACGATTCCGGTTATAGGCCCGGCCCAACTTCCCGTGCCATACGAGACGGATTAGGATAATGGAGATCCTGACAGACGGGTTCCGTTGAATCACTACACATAATACCAATTGCGGGGTATAAAACCTGATGGTACAGGAATACAAAAGGACCTGTTATAGCTGCGAAACGGTCTGGCATTCCCTCAAATCACGTGAAGAGACGGTTAAATCAGGAGCGTCTGCAGGGGCGGGTCGGTTAGGGCAACCGGAAGGATCAGCCCGGTCATGTTCATATTGCGGGATGTGTGGCGGGACCGTGATCACCATGGGAAACCGCGGTGGGAATGATATGAAGGCGGAACTCGATCGCTTACGTACCTGTCCACATTGCGGCTCACATAATTATTTTGAAGAAGTCCGGGAACAGGAAGTCCTGGAATACGTGGAGACCTGATCGCAACGGCGTTTCCCTGACCGCGCAATACTAAAAAAAACTATGTGCCCGGGATCCATTCGTAACAATTGTGTTCCGTCGCATCCGGCATCTTTTCGGGAACAACCGGGGTCTGGCGGAATGTATTCCAGGATACCACACCGTAAAATCGCACATCCCCGATAACGGTGAAACCCTGGAACGTTTCGCCATTGCCGGGGACCACCCGGCACCGGACTGAACGGAAACCCAGGTAATACGGTTCTTTCGTGGCCTGCCGGGATATTAGGCCGTTGCAAATTGGTTTCATTCAGATGGTATCATTTCAGTAGTCCATCACCATTCAACAACCTGGCTTTTCATCACTTTCACCCCGCGCCCTGCGAGAGCTGATATAGCTGGCACGCTCAGTCCTCAACCTCAGGAGTGATTGACCATGAGCATGACTACCGGGATGAAAAATGTGAGTGTCCGCTGGAGAAAAGCATCACGGGCACTAAAAATTGACGACCAGAAATATGGGATACGTCTTGCTGAAGCACTTGAACGGCACAAAGGCCCCGAGTATGCGATGTTTGATGACCCCCTCGAAGCATCGGTATTTTTCCTTCTTATCGAGATGATGAAGGAGAAGGAGAATGGCCAGCAAGCGGCGACAACCGGAAAATCCCAATAATTCCGTGTAAAAAAAAAGGTACTTTTTTCCTTCGTCCTCTTTTGGGACCGGAGAGGTGGAAACTCTTTAGCGGGCCCCCTGTGCTTTAAAGGTTGTTCATGGATGGAACGTGACCTGTACCCTGCTGCCTGTTCTGCTGTATGGCGTGAATGAAACGGAATGCTTTTCTATGGTCCTTCGCATAGCTGTTCAAATCTGCCCCGTCGATAGAGCCATCTTTCACCTTTGCACGGAGTTCAGTTCGGAATGTCTTCATGGCAGACTGGAACCTATCCTTATCAGATGCCAAAACCGCGGCCTTTGCATCAGCCAGGGCCGCATTAAGGGAATCTACGTTGTATCCCTTTCCCGCGAGATAGGCCGTCATGTTTTGGGCCTTTTCCGGTAATCCTGTCATTCTGATAACATTTCCAGCACCACGCATCGGTTTCTTGTCCATGTCCTGCCCCGCAGGCGCCGCGATGACGGGGACTGCAATCACTGCCAGAAGGCAGGCGATCAATGCTACCCCGATAAACCGGTTGATATGTGTTGATATGTTCTCACCTCCTGGCGGTTCATCCACAAAGGATGCAGCCGATGTATGGTATATTTTACATTATGTTTAAAATACTTTACTGCCAGAAAAAAGGAGGGCTGATATTTTGTTTTCCTCCGCCGGGGTTTTTGTCATAGGCCAACAACGAATTCCGCACCTAATTGTCGTCCCAGCAGCCGGCCCCCGCGTGATTGGCTGTGCACGAGTAAAACCGACGTCAAAAAAATGGTGGGGCAATTTCCGGTATTCTCATGTCCGGTAACCACTCACCCGGCGTTTTTTTCTCATCAGAATACAATTATTCATCGATTAAATCAAGGAGAAAAACATCATCTATCCGTACTTTGAAAAATTTTGCAATCCTTGCCGCAAGGATCAGGGAGGGGTCATATTTCCCGTTCTCGATGGCGAGGACCGTCTGCCGTGTGACCCCTACCTCGTTCGCCAATCCCTCCTGCGAGAGGTCGTGCATTGCCCGGAACACTTTAATCTTGTTTTTCATCCTCGTTACGCCCCGTATCTCTTGTTGTAATAGAGGGATAGTATCACGTACAGGACGATGATTCCACAAAGAAGGACCAGAAGGCGGAACCCGAAAATGCCGATCTGCCGGTTGAAATGCCGGACACCGTCACCCAGTGCCTCAATGATGATCCACAGGGCGAAGAGGAAGAGACCGATCCACGTGATCTGCAACGTTCTCAATGCCGTTATCTCGGTGATCTTCTCTGTCCGCTCGTCCTCGATGACCTCATGGACATACCGTTTCGCCAGGTAAATCCCAAGGATCCCGACGACAATTGCAATAACAGAGGGCAATGGATCAGCAAGTTCTACTGACAGCCAGAATATTGCGACCTCTAAAAATGCCACTGCGGCCACACACAGGTAAAAAGAATTTCGTTTCATGAACACTTCCCCGCCATCACGGTAATCTGCACGGTTTCTCATTTGGAATTGACACGTACAGGTATATAACCTGATACCTGGATGTTGGATACGCATTCACGGTTGTGGGGTTGGGTGTCCGGACCGGGGTCATGGACGACAACGCCGGGATCATGCTATTCGCTCCTCAATGCATCGATCGGGTCCATGTTCGATGCCTTCCATGCCGGGTACAGCCCTGATACAATACAAACGACGATCCCGATCACCATCCCTTCGGGGACATACAGGATGCTGTCCGGCATGAAGAAATAGGTGGTATTCCCGATCATGGCACTCACCACCGAGTACCCGATAACCAGGCTGCAGATCCCGCCGACGACGGCACCAATGAGACCAAGGATAAATGCTTCGTAGAGGAACATCCTGCGCACTTCGCCTTTTTCTGTCCCGATTGAGAGAAGGATACCAATCTCATGCACCCGCTCATTCACTGACATCATCATCACGTTGAAGATGCTTACGGCAGCGACCACGAGCGATATACCCCCGATCGCGAGAATAAACGTCGTTATCGTTCCGAGGGTCTGGGTAATGCTGGTCAGGCGGCCGCTGGCATCATTGATCCGGATGACGTCGGTTTTCCGGTTGACTTTCTCATCGATGGCAGTTTCCACGGCACCGATCGTATCAACATCTTTGACTATCACGTTCACCTGGTCATACACGTCTTTGTCCCCATACTGGTTCGTGTACCAGGTGTCAGGCACGATGATTGCATTGTCGGTATTTACTCCATCCGAGGCGAACCCCCGCGCCGGGAGAATACCGGAGACACGGACCGTCGGCCGGTTTTCCGTGTTGGCGGGGCCGATTTTAATCCGGGTACCGACTACCAGGTTAAAGTTGGTAGCAAGATTGGACCCGACCACGGCATCATTCGCCCCGCGGGGAATTTCTCCCACACGAATGGTTAAGAATTTTTCGATGTCATCTGGCTCCAGGCCATAGATCGAACCCCTGCCGTCGGTGGAACCGATAGTAAACTGGGTATTCGTCCGATGTATCGGGATGACCACGTTTGTCCCTGCAGCATTCTTAATATCATTGAATTGGCTTTTCGTCACACCCTGTGACGTGGATGGGGCCCCGGCAGTCGTACTCGTCCGTACCACATCGGATGAGATCATAATCGTATTGACATCTATTGAGAGCTGTTGTTTTACTGACAACTGCATATTGGCCCCGAGCATCCCCATCGAGGAGATAGCAACCACGCCGATGACAATCCCGATCGATGCCAGCAGTGAACGCATGAAATTGAGCCGGACACTCCTGACCGATAAGTCAAAGAAGATATCTCTCATGATCCAACCACCCTCCCGTCATCCAGCTGGATCGTCCGGTGTGCGTACTCTGCAATCTTCTGGTCATGCGTCACCAGGATAACGGTTTTGCCCTTCTGGTGCAGTCCTGCCAGGAGGTCCATAATCTGAATACCTGTTTTCCGGTCAAGGTTACCGGTCGGTTCATCGCAAAGGATAATTTTCGGGTCATTGACCAGTGCCCGTGCTATCGCAACCCGCTGCTGCTGTCCCCCTGATAACTGGCTGGGGCGGTGTGAACTCATCTCCTCGTCAAACCCTACTGATTTAAGGACGGCTGCTGCCTTGCCGGTGGTATCCCGGTGTTTATACCTCAGGATGAGTGGGTATTCTACATTCTCATAGGCAGAGAGGAGGGGGATTAAGTAAAATTTCTGGAAAACATACCCGATCGTGTCCCGGCGCATATGCGTCCGCTCAAGGTTAGTCATATGGGATACATTTTTTCCATCGATAGAGAGTTCGCCGGTCGTGGGGACATCAAGGATACCGAGCTGGTTCAGCATGGTCGACTTTCCGGAACCTGACGGCCCCATGATCGCGACAAATTCGTTTTCCATAATATCAAGCGATACGTGGTTGAGCGCCGTGAAGTCCCCGCTCTCCAGGCGGTACACTTTCGAGACATCCACAAGGCGGATGAGTGGATTTTCACCCATTTCTGACCCTTTCATTTCCTCTTCAGTTTTGCAGTTATCCATTTCCGTTTCATCCAGAGGACAATCCCAACAACGATTACAATACCAAGAGCGATGACAGGATAGAATGAACTTATACCCCCACCCCTGCTGCTGCCTCCGAATCCAAAGATGCTTCCGCCGCCCGGAGGTCCGCCTCCTCCACGATTTACGGTGCTGCCGGTTGTACCGCCGGTTGTGGTACTACCGGAACTTCCCGGGCTCCCGGAGCCTGTACTGGAAGAGGCCGAACCTGAATTATACCGGAGGTCCAGGTTTTTAACGGTGGAGAATGAGTTCCCATCGGCATCTTTCCACGTGATCTGTATCGGTACGGTGGAAAGATCGGTGCTCATAAATGTCAGGGTAAAACTTGAAAAGTCGTCAGAAGCAAGAGACCCAATCGCATAATCTGCATAGGGTTCCACGGGTCTTGCCGGCGTCCCTACGGTGAGTACCATCGATTTTGCATCGGTGATACCCGCATTGTTCACATCCCCGGTCAGCTTGTAGGAGGAACCCATGGATGTGAGAACAATATTATTGACGATGGGGATCGCGGCCATCTTGTCTTCACCGATGTTCAGTGGCAGGACTTCGTCAATTGCATGGTCGTTATTACCATTGTGGTAGGTGATATGAAATGCCAGGTCTGTTGCCAGGTCGGGGGTGACCCGGAACGTGGCTATTTGTGAACTGCCTGCTGGCAGTGTGGCAATAAATTTCTGGCGCGGTGAGACGGTAGTACCGTTTCCGGTGGGGGTTATAATAATATCCGAAACTGCACCATTCCTTGAATTTACGAGGCTCAAATTGACACTGTCTTTCTTTCCCACGACAAAATTATCGGGCCTGTCAACAACGGTCGCACCAATGTCTTTTGAATCAACTTCGAATTGAAATGGATAACTGATACTCCCTGCTTCCATTGTTGAAACGGTAAATATTGGGAAATAGGTCCCATCCTCACCTGAAACGGTGACCCGGAATGGATAGGTCATCACTGAGCCAGGCCCGAGGCGGACGTTGGTATTAAACGAGCCCTTGTTCGACACCGCAATATGTGTTTCAAGAATATTCGGCTGGGACAATGTTACCGTCTGGTTCCCGGAGTTCGTCAGGGTAACGGTAATTGTTCCCGTTTCATAGGGGAAAAAAACTTCCGGGTCAAGCTTTACTGCGGTTACATGGGTCTGGTAGATGCCATCACCGGTGGATACCGGGCTGGCTGCAGATGCCGCAGTTGCACATGCAACGATACCGCACATTGCGATAAGGAGAATTAAAAGATATTTTCGTAAATCAGCCATTCAACGTACACCTTTTTTGTTTTTCTGTATCCCAAAATGGTTATCCGGCCTGGATTGGGACGAACGTCAATGTCAAATATATTTTACATTATGTTATTTAAATCATACCTCTAATCCCCGTACGAATAGTTCGTTTAATTCGTATACCGGTCCCGGGTGACCGGGGGGGGCCGTGCTCAGATCAAGGGCCCATTGATTAACGAATCGAATCCAAAGGAATGACAATGGGATTTTTATCCTGGGAAACCGGGTAGTCCCTATTCGTCTGCACTCATCCGATAGTTCTATTAAAGTTCAGATAAGAGGGAATGTCATGGCAGAACAGCACCCAATGCCCTATATTATATTCTTTGTGCTGGTAATTCCCGCACTCTGGTTATTGTACACCGGGATCACCGATTCATCCCAGGCACTATTCATTCTTCCTGCAGTAATCTGGATACTGATCGTTGCATATATTTCTGCAGCGGTTAAAATCGCAGACCAGTGGGAGCGGGCGATCATTTTGAGACTCGGAAAATTTACCGGGTTGAGAGGACCCGGGGTATTCTACATTGTCCCGATGGTCGATAGGGTTGCCTACTGGATTGACAACCGGGTCATTACCACTTCGTTTAAGGCGGAAAAAACACTTACAAAGGATACCGTTCCCGTTGATGTTGAGGCCGTGCTATTCTGGAAAGTCCTTGACCCGGTCAAGGCTGCCCTTGAAGTTGAGGACTACAAGTCTGCCATCAGCTGGGCATCCCAGACGGCTCTCCGTGAAGTCATCGGAAAGTCGTTCCTCTCGGATATGCTTGAAGGTAGGGAAAAAATTGATAGGGAACTCCAGAAAATTATCGACATGAGGACCATAGAATGGGGTGTCCATGTCAGTTCCGTTGAGATCCGTGACGTCCTTATCCCGAATGAACTGCAGAACGCGATGTCAATGCAGGCCCAGGCAGAGCGCGAGCGGCAGGCACGGGTCATCCTCGGGGACTCTGAGCGACAGGTTGCGGCAAAATTTGAGGAGGCTGCAAAGACCTACCAGAACAACCCCGTTGCCCTGCACCTCCGTGCCATGAACATGCTCTACGAAGGGCTCAAGGAGAAAGCGACCATTGTTATCGTTCCCTCCACGGTCCTGAATACGATGACACTTGGGGATATGACCGGGACCGTCTCCCTTGCAAAGATGTACGCGGAATCAGAAACCATTAATAAGCCGGTTCAAAAAACGGCTCCTGGTCCAAAAGACCTGCCCGTAATGCCTCCTGTAGATACCTCTTCGCAGGAAGAGGGCGCTCTCTGACCTCCTGCGTATGGAAAGGGACGAGTAAAACCGGTGGAAAGTCCAGGGGCTCCCTTCATTTTAGAAATAATTACGAACCGATTTTTTTTCTAACCTCGCAATAAAGGTGTTCAATGGTCAGGTTAGTTAACGTTTATCCAGGTGACATGTTTCCTGTTCGTAACGCGGGGATGGTCGGAATTCATCTGTTTGCACACAATCTGTTCACCTGCACCAATGTGCCATGGAACTGGATAACTATCCAATCATGACTGGAACACTGGAACTCAGCCCCGGTTTTTCCTGCAGGGATTTTGTGTGCTACCCCGATACCCTTATCCTTCTGTCATTCCTACCATTGAACGATTAACCTGATGCAGAGTGAAAATTTTCCCCGGTTGACACCGTTTAAACCTTCTGAAAAGCTGGTCGCCTGGTTTATTATTGATTTCTTCATTCTCGTATTGTTTCTCCTGCTCTGTTTTGTCGCCCCGGTTGCATTCATCCCGGATGTTCCCTTGTTGGCAGATGCAATAATTGTAGGGATTCTCCTTGTTATCGTGGTGCTTTACCTCGTATGGGTAAAAATGTACTATGACAGCATGTGGTACGAGCTTCATGACGACGAGATGAGATGGAGACGCGGTGTGATTTTCCGCAGTACCGGCATCGTGCCCTATAACCGGATCACCAATATCGATATCAGGCAGGGGCCGGTGATGCGGGTCCTTGGCATATCGACGGTTTCTATCCAGACTGCAGGTTATTCCGGGGCCGCTATCCCGGAGATACGGATTGAAGCGATAGAACATGCCGATGAATTACGCGAATTAATACGCAACCTGGTGCGGAGCTGTTCAGCAGGGGGAGACGGCACCGGTACCGGGAAGCATGATCCAAGGGAGACGGCATCATCAGTTCACCAGCAGATGCTGGAAGAACTAAAAACCATCCATGCACTTCTCGAGAGAAAATCGGAATGATAGTCCTTACCCAGCAGGGTGCACCGGGGTGCACCCGCTCCGGTTCACTTTTTCCTCTCTCGCGGGTACTTCTCATTCTCCTGTAACCCTTTTATTTGCCCGCTGGAGTGACGCGTAGATCCCGATAACACAAAGTACCGTGAACAGCGCAAAGGCATAGTGGACACTCCGGACCACCGCCGGGTAATATTGGGGGGTGATCTCAACATGCCCAATCACGAGTGCAAAGATCATCGTGGCAATACCCATGGAGAGCATCTGGCCAAGGAGTCGCATCGTTCCGACAATTCCTGAGGCTACGCCATAGTATTCCCTCGCGACAGCACCCATGATCGCATTCGTATTCGGGGGGGTGAAAAATCCGAAACCAACCCCTATGAGTACAAGGGCTCCGATGATGTACCAGAGCGGGGTTGCATCGCCGATAAAAACCAGGAGGAAAAGGCCGAGTGCAGATAACCCCATGCCAATCGATGCAATCACGCCGGGATCGATACGGTCTGATGCGTTTCCTGAAAACGGGGAAATGATCGCCTGCATTACCGGGGCTGCAATGAGGATAAAACCTGCGAATACCGGGGAAAATCCCCTGGAATACTGGAGGTACAGGCTCAGCAGAAAAGAGACTGCAAACGTCGCACTGTAATTGATCAGGGCGGCAAGGTTGGAATATGCAAACACCCGGCTCTTCGTGAACAGTCTCGTTTCCAGTACGGGAAACTCCTTCCTGTGCTCGTAGCGAAAAAATATGACGGCACATATTGCTCCTGCAATAATCAGCATGACACCGGCCGGGTCGGGGAGCGTGGTGAAACCAAGCATGACCGCAACGATTGAGACCGCGTATATCACTGACCCCCCGATGTCAAACGGTTCACCCCTGCTGTCGGCCCACTCTCCTTTCAGTTTCCAGAGCACGAGTATGATGGCGACGATGCTGATCGGGACGTTGAGCCAAAAAATACTCCGCCACCCGAAGTGTTCTGTCAGGAGTCCGCCGAGAAAAGGTCCGGTTGAAAGCCCGATATATACGGCAGTGATGTAGATGCCCAGCACTTTGCCACGTTCACCCGGTGGGAATACCGAGGTAAGGATGGCAACAGCTGTGCCGAAGATCATCGAGCTCCCGATCCCCTGGAAGACCCTTACCATGATAAGCATCCCGGAAGATTCCACGAGCGTCATCGCAAACGATGCCGCGGCAAAGACCACGATCCCGATAAGAAATATTTTTTTTCTCCCGTAAATGTCGGCAATTTTTCCAAACGGCACGAGAAAAATAGCGGATGCGAGCAGGTACGCGGTTGACACCCAGGACAGTGCAATCGCGTCCATGTGAAATTCGGCCCCGATAACCGGCAGGGCAATATTGACCGCGGACCCGTCGAATGGCGTGATAAAGCCGGCGAGAATCGCAATCAGGAGGA
>JAPKXR010000097.1 GCA_026394715.1 Methanomicrobiales archaeon
AGCATCTGGTCAAGTTTCTGTTTCTGCTGCTTTTTGGCGGTTGTTGACCTCCTTGCCTTACCAATATCACCTGATATAACAGTGAGGGCTTTTCCCATCGATAAGAATGCATCCCGGATTGTTGAGAACCGCCCGGTCGCCGTATTGCCGGATGATTTTTTCGGGGTACTTTTTGTCCCGGACTCCTGTTTCTTCCCGCTTTTCTCCTTTGGTGGTTTTTTAGCTTCCAGGGGTTTTTGCTCTTTTTCCGGCGTTTTTTCCGCTTTTTTTGAGGACCGGGAGATTTTGGGTAGCCGCAGTTTTGGTAGTTTGACTGACCCGCTTATCAGAAGGACCAGGGCGGTAAGTGCGATAACGATCAATACCAAAAAAATCGCAGGTAGATCAAACAGGACCAGTACCAACCCGGCGATAAGGATGACGGCAAATACCACTATCCGGCGGACTGATTCTTTCATCCCCTATACCCCCTGAAACACCGGGATGTTAAAGAACATCGCAACGATATACGGTGCAACAATATATACAAGTCCCGTCATTATCGATAAAATGCTTGCGAAGAAGTAAAACATGTACCTGCCGCCACCCATCACAATTTTTCCCGCAAAAATATTTGCTACCGTAATAATCGTGAGCATGATCATGATATAGACCGTCATTTCTGCTTCAGGAAACGAGACAAACATATTGATGCCGCCGGCCATCGACCCCCCGATGCTCTGACCGGCTGCAAGGCCTTCACCCATAGCGTCGAGGCTATTCATGACGCCTGTTATTGCCTTGGACATCGTTAAGAGGATATGGAACAGGAACAGAAAAATGGCGACCATCATCGTATGCATCGGGATAATGAGGACGACAAAACCCATGGCAACCGAGTTTCTCTTTTCCCGGAGCAGGACCTGTTCCAGCATTGAAGAGCCCGCAATTTCACCAATCTTGTCCGGTGCCCCGCCGAGCTCGCAGGAGTCCCTGAAAATATTCAGGTACTTATAGACCAGGTTACTCCCGCTTTCCCCGATAAATTTCTCCCAGCTGGCGTTCTCGTCGAGGCCGAGGTTTAGTTTGGAGAATACCCCGTTGATCAGTGGTTCCAGCACGACAAGGGATTTTCGGTCGATGTCAGAGAGCGCATGGCCCATAGTCGTCCCTTTTCCCCCCATTACCGCACCCATGCTCCGTATAAAAGAAGTAAAGTCCGCGTCCCGCTTGATGATATTGCTGTCATCAAGGTACCCGATAATACCTAATGGCAGGAGCATCAGCCCGATTAATAGCATCACAAGGCCATATACGTCCTTGATAAGCCCAACCGCACTGATGGCAAAAAGGATTACTGCAACAATGAGGACAACCGGAATAATTTTCCGTTCAAGTCTCTTGATGACCATCTGCTCCTTTGAACCAAGGGGCAGGTCATGGATCTTCTCATCTGACGGGACTGACGTGTACATTGTCACAATGCCAAACAACGACGTTGATACGACGATCATATAGGACAATGACAAGGTGGACTGGACATTATCAGGTGTGAAAAGGGCCACGGATACCATGATGATAATCCCGACGAGGGCACCTGAGAACAGCATCGCAATGTACGCATCCCCCCATTTTTTGAGCATCTCGAGGCCCTGCTCGTAGTTGTTCCGGTACACACTCCGGACGGTAGATAGTTCACGGGTGAGGAAGTCTTCATCCGGTACACCGGATTCGATTGAGTTGGAATAGCGGTTCAGCATACTCTGCAGCAGTGCGTTTTTTGTCCGTTCTGCAACCGCAGTAAGGGCTTCCACGTAACTGTAATTCCAGCGCTTGACGAAAAATTCTACTTTTGCAATATATTTTGCCGTCGCATACTCTTTTCGAAGGGCGGTATACGCAAAGATCTCGGGCCTGGTCGCACGTGCCGTGGTGATCGAGGCCATGTAGGTGGCCATGAACAGCATGTCGGCGGCCATCCGTTTTGACTCGAAGATCGAGTCCAGTTTATCCCGGACAGACTTTACCAGGCCCGCAAACGGTATCTCACGGGCCTTTTTAACCGGAAGCACAGACGGTCCGGCGGGCAGGTTTTTAACATCCATACTCTGCAGCAAACCCACTAATCGGGGATTTCAATCGTAAGGAGCCCCTGTTTCTTGATTTTGGTCATCATGTGGTACAGGTCATAAAACCCACTGTAGCCGGCCTTATGTAATCTCTCGAGGATACGTGCCCGTTTGTCTACTTCCAGGTACATCCCCGCCTTTTTATGGTCCGGGATACCGAGCATGGTGGCAATCCTGTTTTCGAGGAGGTAGCTGCTCCCCCTCCCGTGGAACTCATGAGTGTCGGTTACCGGGTTCCAGCTGAACATCTCGACAAAAGAGAAACCTCCGGTTTCCGAGTTATAACCGATCAGTTCATTGATCGAGAGGATCCGGCGGACCAGTTCACCCGTCGAGCGACGGACCGAACTCTGAATTACAACAATGTTCAGGTTATCGACATAGGTTTTCGGGATCAGGATTGGGTCACCACACAGACGCTGGACAAGTTTTTCAACAGAGGCCGCGTGGAACGTGGAGAGTACCGGGTGGCCGGTCTGCATCGCACCGAATGCAACGGAACCTTCTACACCACGGATCTCACCCACAATGATCTGATTCGGACGCTGCCGGAGAGCTGCCTTTAAAAGGTCAAACATTGTCACATCCCCCCCTTCCCCTTCCCCTTTTCCTTTGCCTTTTGAGACTTCACGTGTCCAGTTCAGGTGAGGGATCTGGAGTTCTGGGGTGTCCTCGATGCTGACAATCTTGTTCTCAGGGGGAATGAATGTAGTCATTGCATTGAGGGTGGTCGTTTTACCGCTTGCCGTTTCACCGCTCATGAACAGGGACATCCCGTTCTCGATACAGATCCAGAGGTATGCCGCACACAGGTAATCCATGGTCTTGAATTCAATGAGTTTCAGGATGCTGATCGGGTCGTCCATCGCTTTACGGATGGTGAAGTTCGAACCTTTCCGGCTGATATCCGTGCTATAGACAATGTTGATACGTGAGCCGTCCGGCAGGGTGGCATCAATGATCGGGTTCCGGTAGGTGATGGGCCTCCTTGTCCGTTCTGCAAGTTTTATCACGTAATTGTCGAGCTCTTTTTCCTTGTCCCATCCAACGACTGATTTAAGCCCTTTGAATATTTTATGTTCTACGAATATCGGCCCGATACCGTCACAGGTGATATCTTCTATATACTTGTCACTGAGAAACGGCTTTAACAGGCCAATATCAACCTTATCGCGGACCATCATGTATTCGAGGGCTGAGTACTCCTGGGGGGACATAATGACCCGGCCATCGGGGGTCCGTGAAACATGTGCGAAGGCCTGGCTCCTCCCCGAACTGTCATTCCCGGTCAGGTCCTTGTTCAGGAACCCTGTTAATTTCCCCATGAACCCCGGATTTGCAGTTTCTTTCCCGGCCTTCGTGGGGATATTTTCGCCGGGCATCTGAATCTGGACGACCTGTCTGAGGAGTTTTCGTAGTACCGTGCTCCGTTCCTCATCGGTGACCGGGTCATCTTCCAGTGCATCGAGAAGGTCAATCAGTTTATATTCGACTGCAGGGACAAGGTCTTTCACACTGTGCAGGAAGGAGGGCTCAATCGGGATGTAATAGTTCCGGACATCGTTCGGGTCAAAGAAGATGTGGACAAACGTGTCCGCATTTGCCGGGTAGATGAGGTTCGGTTCCGTCATTGACTTTAGATCGCGCTTTAATTCCGAAAAGAAGAGGGGGATCCCATATTCATCGACCGGGAAGATATGTAAGTACTCGAGGAGGTGGGGGCTGTGCTGCACGTACTCTTTTGCATTGGTCGGCAACATCCGGTAGAGTGCACAGGACTCGATGTTATTCGCGCAATCGTTGTCCTCTGTGTTTACCGCACGTCTAAATGGCAGAGAGAGACTTGTTGCGACTGAAATTTCTCCGGCGCTCATATCAGACCTTTGCCATCGAAATCGGGATTATTTTCATGCCGTAGCCGGGGTGGACTTCGAAACTGACCAGGTTACCGGTTGTTTTCCGTGCACCCCTGACTTTCACCACTTCCATGACCATTACGTACTTGTCGCCGATCAGGGTCTTCTTCATGTAGAGATGTGCATCACAGATGGAACGGATACGGATCAGGGTGTCCTCCTGGAACGCGTAGGTGTGAAGCGTGATGAGAATTGTTTTCCCGTGGTCGACTAAGTTCTTGCAGTTCGTTAAGAACGTGAGGATCGTACCCTGGTTCGTATACTCAGTAAACATGGTCAGTGAATCAATGACGATGACCTGGGCTTTGCTGCTCCGGATGTGGTCAATGATGTGCTCCAGGATCCCGTCCATCTCTTCTTTCGTCCATTTGAACCCGACCATGTGCAGCGGGAAGAGCTTCACATAGCCCCAGGCAAAATAGTCTGATACATCCAGGCTCATCGACTCCATCTGCGATAAGAAACTTTTCGCCGTCATTTCAGTGGAGTACAGGTCAACACAGAGGCCCTGTTTCATTGCGCCCCAGATGATCTGCTCGGTCAGGACACTTTTACCGGTATCGTTCTCGCCTTCAATGAGTGTTAAGGAACCTAACGGCAGGCCGTCAGCTATTTTTTTATCAATTTCTTTATTGCCTGTTGAGAGGATTTTCCGGTCATTCCCGCCGAGAAGATCCTCCATGCCCCTGGAACCCATCTGCCACCCTTTTATATGAAGATATTAGTGTTATTATCGATTCAGCACTATTTAATCCTCTGCCTCGTACGAATACACCCCGGGATTTCCGATAGGGTGATGGATCTGCACTATTTCAGAATGTTCACTTGTTTAATATCGGAAGATTATGCAGGGAACCTGCTGAAATTTTGAGATGTCCCGATCCTTTTGACCTGATGAGACGGGTCATATTTTACATCAATTTATATAATCTACCCTTATGGGACAGTCACTTCAGTAATGCGAGAGAACCCGTTTCCAGTTGTCACCTGAATGACTACAGGGGGTATAATTTCAGATGTCACAGTCAGATTCAATTCCTCGGTGGGGCGCCACTGAACTTTTGTACTCGGATCGACTGACCACCTGCCAGGACCTGATCCCTTTGGAATAAGAACAGGGGCCAGCACAGGAGTCGGTTGTGATCTTTGAAGGAAAACATTGATGTCGTTAATATCAATCTGTTCACTTCCAGAATTTACCAGGGTCAGTCTAATGTCACTTGAACTGTTTGCCGCGGAACTAATAGCGAAAGAAGTCCCTAGCATTTGCATGTGAACGGCTGTCATATCGGATTGTGCATTCATTGCGATCTGCGTCGTAGTAAGGACACCTCCGACGAGTACATAGGCAGTAATAATCAGAAGTAGTATCCCAATTGCCGAGGCAATGATTGATGCAAATGCCATTGAATCGTCCTCCTTTACACGTTAATCAGCTTCAAATTCAATAGATCTCTTTACACCGTTAGGTAATACAATTGCGAAATATGCAACACCGCCTGTTGTAGGCCATCTCCCAGTTGGAACTTGGGCTTCTCTTATAGTAATGTGAAGTGTATCACCCGGGTTCCACCATCCTGTCGGTTCGTGAATAGCACCTGATACCGTGCCGAAATTTCCCACCCCTCCAAAGAAAATATCAGAGTTTGCAAGATCACTCTCTGGGATTCTTGAAGTGCCGATGTTTTTAAGCCAGATTTGGGATTGTGGATCAGAACCACTGGCATTAGCAAAATAATTTACAATCTTAATATCCGTACGGATCTGTTCGTCAGTAGAATGTGCCACCGAACCAAACGTCTCGGTCGTCCTCGAGATGATCGGAAAAACCGCATTGATCAGTATACCTGCGGCCACCACGGCAGCGATCAAAAAGAGTGCGGTGACGATTGTCTCACTCGACATTCATCAGATCCTGTCTTTGGAATGAATAAAATCTGCTTCCTGCGATTCTTCCCGTGCATGGTCCTGCCGGGGAACACCGATGCCCTTCCCGTAACTCCCCCGCTTTTCCATCAGGACCTCTATCATATCCCGGTCAAGGGTGGCATCCTGCGGGTGTAAGATGTGGTTCAACTCGTAGAGTTCTGAAACAAATTCGTCTGCACTGATCTCATGCATTTCGCCAAGTGTTGTCGGCATCAGGCGGGTAATATCCCGGACGAGCTTCGCGGATTCATCTGATATATATCCCATCGCACGGTATGACCCGAGCATCAGGTCAACACGGTCATGCCCATATTTCTTTACGGTCTTGCTGGTCCATTCAAAGAGCCGGAACACTTTCTGCAGCCGGACTTTTCCCGCGGACTCGCTCTCCTTACTGGCAGGGATAGCTTGGCCAGGCGCCCCTGCAAACTGTGCACGGATCGCGGCCAGCATGCGTTCATCAGAAATTCCTGTATCCAGGGGGATGCGTATGATGCTTCCTGTATCCTGAACGGGAGGAGAAATAACTGGTGGACTGAGTCCTATAACTGGTGGACTGGGTGCCTGCACCCCCGTTACTTCCCGATTCTCCTGATGGGCATGTGCCTCTTCCTGAACTTCCTGAGAAGCTTTCAGGGCTCCGGCCGCTGATTCGACTGCCCCCGCGGCCCCCTGCAGGGCGGAGGCGAACTGGGCCTGGCCCTGATTTATGCCACCCCCCCCCGTCCCCGCATTGAACGGATTCTCCATGTCGT
>JAPKXR010000183.1 GCA_026394715.1 Methanomicrobiales archaeon
TGCAGATGAAGTGCAGCGGACCATGCCACTCCAATTGTCAGCAGGGCCGGAGGGTCTCTCGTCCAACCTCTTCTACCTTGGCGAGATAAAACGGAAGTATCCTTTTGAGAGAACCCTGCCCGGGCCACGGCGCATCGTGATGCCAGACGGGAGCCTGCTTGAGGATCGCCTGATCGATGATATCGCCCTTACTTACCGTAGTCGCGAGGGGCTTGTCGTCATCACGGGGTGTGCCCATGCGGGGATCTGCAACACCGTGGAGTATGCAAAGAAAATCTGCGATGAGAACCAGGTGCGCGATATTATAGGCGGGCTCCATCTCAGGGTGACAGGCCCGCAACTTGAAGGGACACTTGCATACCTGAAAGACCAGAACCTCACCGCACTCCATGCCTGCCATTGTACTGCACTTGCGGCAAAAGTTGCCCTGGCACAAGTCGCACCGTTGCAGGAAACCGGTGTGGGGTTGCAGCTGGAGTACGAAGACCGGTGAAACCCGGAGATGATGCAATGAGTGGCGATCACGAAGTCTTCCCGGTATCCCGCGCCAGTTACCTTGACGGGTGGTGGCGGCAGCTCAAATACCAGCCACGATGGCTTGTTGAACGATATGTCCGCCCGGGCGATACGGCCCTTGATATCGGGTGCGGGCCGGGCCTCTTTACCCTGCCCATTGCGCGGCGTGTTGGTGAAAACGGGCAGGTGATCGCAGTGGATCTCCAGGAAGGGATGCTGGAGATCCTGAAGGGAAAGGCTACTAGGAAAGGACTTATTGCCCGCATCCGGCTCCACAAGGCCGAACCGCAATCGCTGGGTCTCGAATATCCGGGGCTTATCGATGTTGCATTCGGATGCTGTGTCGTCCATGAAGTTCCCGATACAGCCCGGCTCATGCAGGAGGTATTTTCCCTCCTGGTCCCGGGCGGGACGTTCATCATCGCTGAACCGAAACACGAGGTTCCCGCTGATGAGTTTGAAACGACGCTTGCGATGGCAGCATCGGCCGGATTCCACAGTGCCGGTACCCCATTCGTTTTATGGAGCCATACAGCACTGCTCATGAAGGATGGGGGCGGTATCCCCAATAATGGTAAATAATCCCCGATGGAATGGGATTTTAATCCTCTTCATTACAAATAAAATTGAAATATTTTAAAACTGTGGGAGATCAGAAGGTCCCCAGCTTAGATCTTCGCATAATATTTCATCGAACTGCAGGCCCCGCAGCGATCTCCTTCGATCAGGTAATCGGGCACGGTCTCACCGCAGCAGAGACAGGTGACCGAGGACCATTTCTCCTTTTTCTTCACCGTGACCCGGACCCGCTCAAAGGAGAGGATATTTCGTCCGGCGCAGAAGATCTCATCGAACAGTTGTCCTTTCATGGTCTTCTTGTCAAATGCCGGGCTGTTGGCATACCAGATTTCGATTGTGGGATATTTTTTCAGTTTCTCCAGGTCCACGTATACCCGCACAGCGTCTGCAATCCCATCTTCGGACGGCAAATTTATGGTGATCGCAAATTTCCCGATGGGCACGATTTTAAGCCGGTTATTCCCGATGGTGATATGGGCCATGACCTGCAGGGCATCGGGGAGGCACTTGGGCGTCTCGCAGACCCCATAGAGTTTCCGGCCTTTGGTAACCCCGAGGAGTTCCATTGCATAGTCCACCATAAACGCTCCGATGAGGACCCCTGGAGCCGGGTAGGTATGGAATTCTGCCAGTTGGAGGATCTCCTGCTGGAGTGCAGACGATACCCCACCTCTGTCCATACCAGCTTTCAGTGCATCTGGCATCTCTTCTGGAACTATTACTTGCATGAACCAATGGTTGTCCATCTTGTGGTAAACATGTATTGAAAAATAACTGGTTGCAATAAACACCGGCAATACTATACACAGGTACGACATACCTGCCATGTAACCATACCGAGAAGATTTCGTGCAGATATCACGAGCCGATGGAACGTGAGTTGGAAGATTGCCCTCATTGCAGAACATTTGCTCTTTTCGAGTCATTTCATGCCTTTGGTTATACCGCTTCAAATTCATCGATCATGAGGATTGCCTTTTTTAAGAGCCGGGCCATTCGTCTCCGCAGGTCTGGATATTACACAGATTATTTCTTATGTAAATCCCCAAGAGTACTCTTTCGGAGTATTCAGTACAGGAGAACTAACCATGGGTGATCCAATCAAACTGGGAATCATCATCTGCGACCGGTACCGGACCTGTGCTGGGGGCAAGTGCCTCCGGGCACTGAAAAATCGCGAGGGTGCGTTCGAGCGGTACAGGGGAACCGATGTGGAACTTGTCGGGTTTACTACCTGCAACGGGTGCCCCGGGGGGAATGTCGAGTACGTGCCGCAAGAGATGAAGAACAACGGTGCGGAGGTCATCCACCTTGCCACCGGTATGATAGTCGGATATCCCCCCTGTCCACGAATTTCCTATTTTACCCGGTTCATCAAAGAAAAATATGGGATGGATGTCGTGGTCGGGACGCACCCGATTCCGCAGAAATATTACATAACCCACCAGAAACTTGGATCGTGGGACTCGGCAGCGTGGAAAGAACTGATTGCACCGACACTCACTGACGAGAAGACCAGGCTTGCATATGATTAGGTGAATTGTTCCTTTGAGTGTCTTAAACGAAGAGATTTAGCGGATGTTGATTGAATGGTGAAACGATCTTTAATTTTAACATACGGGGACTGCGATGGAACCGGGACAGCTGAACGAACGTGAAGGGCTCATCTACCTGAACAATGCAGCAACGTCATGGCCTAAACCCCCGGGGGTCATAGCCGAAGTTACAAAATCCCTGCAGGACCCGTACTTCGAGCAGGGCAGGACAACTGCGAGTGGTGCAATTGACTACCCAGCTGCTGCCAGGGAGACACTTGCCCGTTTTTTTCACGCTGAAAAACCCGGACACATTATCTTCACCCAGAATGCAACGGATTCCCTCAACCTGTTGATCCATGGTTTCACCCGGAATACAACCGCGCCCTTTCATACCATCACGACGGAACTTGAACACAACTCCGTGCTCCGCCCCCTGCATGCGCTGGAGATGAATGGCGCTCTTTCCCTGACAACCGTACCTTTTACCAATAACCATGTCAGTCTCGCAGCAATCAAAGCGGCTATACGAGAGGACACGCGCCTTGTCGTGATGACACATGGGAGCAACGTGCTCGGCTCGGTGCAGGATATAAAACCTGTCGCCGAGTATCTCCGGACGAATGATATCTTCTTCATCGTTGATGGCGCCCAGACCGCCGGGCATATCCCCATCGATCTTTCCTGCGTACCGGTCGATGCGTTCGTCTTTACCGGGCACAAAGCGCTCTTCAGTATTCCGGGCATCGGTGGTTTTTATCTTCCCGACCCGACGGCAATCGCTGTCACAAAACAGGGGGGAACCGGATCGGATTCCGGGTCGCTCCGGCAGCCAATGGAAATGCCGACACGATTTGAATCGGGCACGCACAATTATCCCGGTATCGCCTCGCTCTATGCCGGGGTCAGGTTCATAGAAGGAGTGGGTCTTGCCACAATCGAACGAAAAGGCCGCGAGCTGACGGCATCGTTCGTACAGGCGCTGAAAAAAACGGACACGATTATCATCCACAACAAATCACCGGATCTCCCAATCGTATCGTTCTCCATTGACGGCATTGATAACTCTGAGGTCGGCTTCATCCTTGCACGGGCATACCAGGTGATCACCCGGACCGGTCTTCACTGTGCCCCGCTCATCCACCGGCGCATCGATGGGGGCAGAGGATGCATCCGTGCAAGCTTCTCGTGGTTCACGACCATGGAAGAATGCCGCGTTGCCACTGGCGCGATCAGGGAGGTGGCAGAAAGTGCGCATCCTTAAGTCTGTTCAGACAAAGGTCTGCGTTGACGGCTCACTCATGAAAGAGTACGTTCTCGATGAACCGCTGACCGAAAGTTTCCTGAAATTCCTGGAAAATTTTGGCACGGTCCGGTACCTGGACAACCTCAGAAAACCCTACTTTTCCTTCGAAAAGGAGCTGTTTATTTCCATCAAGGGTTTTTGCCGGGGACAGCAATGTTGAGGTGCGATACAAAAAGGAGTTCCGGGATCTTACCGGGGACTATTTTCACCTGCTCCTGTATTATTTCCGGCAGGGGCCTTCAGGAATAAAACAACTAAAAGGGATAGAAGAGAGTCTGAAAGCAAAGATGAAGATGCGGCTGGGCACTCACGGGTCCGGACAATGAATGAACGCAAAACGCCGCGTCTTTGAGGATTTCGCAGGTGACTATGACCACTGGTTCGATGACCATGCGAAGGTCTACAATGCGCAACTGCGGCTGCTCGGCAGGGCATTACCGTCAACGGGGCACGGGCTTGAAATCGGTGTCGGATCGGGGCGCTTTGCCGCACCGCTGGGTATCCGCTGCGGTACCGATCCCTCATTCCCCCTTGCAGAAATGGCAAAGCGCAGAGGTGTTGAGGTTACCATCGGGACTGGTGAGCACCTGCCGTACCGATCGGGATCGTTTGATTATGTCGTAATGATGACGGTCATCTGTTTTCTTGACGATATGGCCAAAGTCTTCCGGGAAGGGTTCCGTGTCCTCGTACCGTCGGGTATTATCATGCTGGGATTCATAGTACGGGACGGGGAGATCTTCAGGCACTACAGTGCAGAACCGGAAAAGGGAAGATTTTTGCGCCACGCACGGTTTCACTCTTCGGAGGAGGTAATCCAAAAAATCCATGAAGCGGGATTTTCAGGAGTTGAAGTCACAACCCGGGAACACGGGTTCTGTATTCTGACAGGAAAAAAAGAAGATTTCCCGCGTCCCATGAGCACTAACTCTTTTTAAACGTCCCTTTTTCAATATGAGCATATCCGGAACTTCCCCTTTAAGATCCCGTCTGTTAACCAGTATTGAAGCGGGATATTCTGGTTATTTTTATCAGATGCACGCACTAACAATTCACAGATGACTGCCCAATCCACAATGACCATTCCGGAAGCTGCTAAAGTGCTTGGCATCACCGGCACGGCAAGCCTGAATGGGATACATGCCCGGTTCCAGGAACTGGTAAAAGTGTGGCACCCTGATGTCTCGCAGCACGATCCTGACCTTTCTCATATCATGTTTATCCGGATAAAAGATGCCTATGATATCCTGGTGGAGTACGGTATGAACTATAAGTTATCTTTCAGGGCAGAAGATATCAGGAAAGATACTGACTATGAATCCGGGGAATTCTGGATGAACCATTTTGGTGATGACCCGATCTGGGGCTGAATAAAACCCATATCAGGAACCTGAATAACTGCAAATCCCCGCACCATCCACTGCTTGCAGAATAAGGCAAAGAAGACTTGCCCTTACCAATGTTTTTAAGTATTTGTGCGCATATGAGTAATTATGGTACCTGAAGCGGTGCCAGGAGAAAATTAATGCCAGTATTAAATGGAATGGGACCACAAGGAAATGGCCCAATCGGCGGCAGGAGATTTGGCAGGTGCCGTACTGCATCTGTAACTGCACAGGAGCCGGTAGTCACGGAACAGTCAGCTCATGATGAGATGGAGACTGTGGTATCGCTGGATTCCACACAGAATGTCCAAATTTACGGCCGGCGGGCGTGGGGGAGTTCCCTGCCGATGCGGTCGGGGCTTTGGATTCGTTGGCGGCAGGCACCTCCAGGAATAAGAATTCAATATTTTTCGAGGTTTTTTTCATGAAAGTTGCAATCGCAAAAGAAGGAGATATGGTGTCCGAACATTTCGGTCACTGTACTGAGTACGCAGTGTTCGTTATCGAAAAGTCAAAGATCACCTCACGGGAAATTCTTGAGAGCCCCGGGCACGAGCCGGGAAAATTGCCGCCATTCCTTGCCTCGCACAAGGTCACGCACGTCCTGGCAGGCGGCATGGGCCCACGGGCAGTGGACCTGTTCTGCGAAAATAATATCGAGGTATTCCTTGGAGTAAGGGGGAAGATCGATACCGTGATCAAGGATTTCATGGCAGGAAACATTGCACAGGGTGAGAGCAGCTGCACCCATGGCGAAGAAGGGCACGATGGGTGCGGGCATTAACCCCCGTGGACTCCCACAAGCCACGTATGAAAGTGATGATGATCCGCACCTCGTTTTACAAAATGAAATGTCGATCATCCCCTCAATCATTGAAAAACGGCCCCTCATCCGCATAAACTATTTAAGAAACTGAAAAAATTATGACAACAAATACCCATGAGCACAATAACAAAACGGCTGAGCCCCATGGTCCGAAAGGGCTTCCCCCGAAAGCGAACATCGATGTGAAACATGTAATCCTTGTGCTGAGCGGCAAGGGGGGCGTTGGTAAATCAACGGTCGCCGTCAACCTCGCCTTTGCACTTTCCAACCACGGAAGGAATACCGGGTTGCTCGACCTGGATTTCCACGGCCCCAGCATTCCAAAAATGCTCGGCATCGAAGACCAGAGACCTGCCGTGCTGGATAAGGCCCTCGAACCGGTTCATGTCACGGGCACCCTCGCGGTCATGTCAATGGCATTCCTGTTACCGGACACGAGCAGCCCGGTAGTATGGAGAGGGCCGATGAAAATGGCCGCAATCCAGCAATTCCTCAATGAAGTGAACTGGGGTCCGCTGGATTACCTGGTCGTCGATCTTCCGCCCGGGACCGGAGATGAGGCATTAAGTATCGCGCAACTGGCCCCGAACCTGCGTGGCGCCGTCATCGTCACGACACCACAGGATGTCGCCGTACTCGATGCGGTCAAAGCAATAAAGTTCATCGAGAAACTGGAGATGCCGGTGATCGGAGTTATCGAGAACATGAGCGGGATGGTCTGCCCTCACTGCGGGGATACCATCGACCTGTTTGGCAGCGGTGGAGGAGAGAAAGCGGCACATGATTTCGGTGTCCCATACCTGGGTGCCATCCCGCTCGATCCGGCAATGGTGAAAGCAGGGGATGAAGGACGCCCCTACATCCTCCGCCATGCGGATACACCCACATGGAAAGCGGTTGATGCGGTGATGGAAAACCTGGTAAAGGTGGTTGAGTCATGACGGGGATTCTTTTTTTTATCGCCCGATGTTGATCGTTGCGTGGAGTGCCAGGTATGGGAAGATATTCCGGTATTCCAGAACTGCTCGAACAGTTTATGGACGAGAATGAAGCTGATGAGCGATGGGTCACCGTTCACGACCTCCGTGACCGGTTCGACCTCACACGGTACCATTGTAACATCGTCTCCGGATTCCTGCGCAGGCTCAAATTCAGGACATTTGGTCAGTTTCAATTTATTGTCGTAAAAATTGAGTGGGCACCTGGTGTGAACCCATCAGATCCCAAAATATACCGGTACCTGGTACAACGTAAATTCCGGCTGCCTCAAAAGAACAGTCTGAACGAAATTATGGAATGAACAACGGCTCCCAAAGGACCAATGTTACATATTCCAGCCGTTGTACCAGTTATCGTATGTACCGGAACGGAGGTCCCCGTTCATACGGACAGGGCCGTGAGACCAGATAATATTCCAGTACTTCCCTGGCGTTTTTGTACCCCGGGCACATCTGATAATTTCCGAATAGGCTAACATTTTATATCACTCTCTTTTACTGGAAACTCCGTACCGTTAGCTTTATTGAGGCATATTTCAATGCAGGTGGCCGGAAAATTTTCCTCCGTTGATGCCGCGGTTATTAACTCCCAATAATTTCGATAATAGTTTGATACACAGGTACGGGTCGAAATTCCAGGCTGGCTAACGCCTGAATTTCCAGTTATGCCACCTGCAGGGTAACTGCATAGTATCGTGAACCAGCCCCGTTACGGGCACGGATCCTGGTGAAAAAAGGGAGTAATGGCGTTATTTAATTATATGCCTGATAATGGCCTATTTCGATAAAATGGCTGGAATAAAGGCAGTAACAACCCAAAATCAGGGCACTTGCAGAAGGGAGGGTAATAATGGGCGGTACAATACTGATACCCCCCTTATTTTTGTTATAACGGGGCTGGAATAGGGCGAGATTTTTTCCCAGGTTGGCCAGAATCAAATCCGGTTTCAGATCTGATATTAATGGCCCATTTTTTAGAGGGGGCAGAAATTGGGAATGTTATAACAAACCGGGCTAAAAAGAAACTATTATACGGTCCGGAACGGTAAACAGGTGTAATGAAAAATGCATTCCATATCATGCTCATCCCGACATTAGGTTGTCCTTCAAAGTGCAGTTATTGCTGGAGTTCTGATGAGGGGTCACCGGTGATGAGCATTGAAACGGTAGAGGAAGTTGTCACCTGGCTTAAAAACATCCACGAGGAGCATGTCACCTTCACGTTCCATGGCGGGGAGCCCCTCCTCGCCGGGGCAGATTTTTACCGGGATGCATTACCACTCCTTTCGAATGGCTTAAAGCACTTAAAACCGGAATTTGCAATGCAGACCAACCTCTGGAGAATGACCCCGGAAATAGCCAGGGTCCTGGCAGAGTACCATGTCCCGATTGGGTCGAGCATCGATGGACCTGAGGATATCAATGATTCCCAGAGGGGGGACGGTTACTTCAAAAAGACTATGAACGGGTACAACATTGCGAGAGAGAATGGTCTTACCGTTCGGTTCATCTGTACATTCACAAATGAATCGGTGAAATCCAGGGATGAAATCGTTGATTTTTTCCTCCGGAACGGGTTTATCCTCAAGCTGCACCCGGCATTGCCCTCGCTGCGAACAGAAAACCCAAAACAATGGGCCCTCAGTCCCGAAGAGTATGGAGACCTGCTTGTATACCTGCTGGACAAGTCCCTCGAGCACTTCGGGGACATGGAGATCATGAATATCAATGACCTCTGCAGGTGCGTATTTACCCGTCACGGTTCAGTCTGCACCTACGTGGACTGCATGGGGAGCACCTTTGCCGTTGGGCCGGACGGTAGCATTTATCCCTGTTACCGTTTTGTTGGAATGCCGGAATATGTCATGGGAAACGTAACGGATCACCCTACACCCGAAGAACTTGCCCAGTCCCGGCCAGGAAAACTGATGGCCCGCTATAAGGAATACGTGGACAGGGAATGCGGCGGGTGTACCCATATCAGGTACTGCAGGGGTGGTTGCCCATATAATGCAATTGCACCGACAGCAGGCGAAATAAAAGGTGTTGACCCCCATTGTATCGCGTATAAACGGATATTTAGTGAGATCAGTGAACGGCTCGACCGGGAGATGTTTGAATCCCCTCCAATGGAAATGACAGGGTTCAACCCGGGTCACGGGAAAAGAAAAAAACCTGGCGTCATGGCCCTGATGCATCGGTCAGTGTCGGACTATTAACCGCCCCATGTTAAGAAATCAAACGTACTGACCAGATATCAACGGTACTCCCGGACACCGGGTACCTCCTAAACGTTTCCTGTTACAAACAGTTCTACCTGGCTAGTGCTGAAATCCTTGTACAGGTTATTTCGGAAGACCAATTTTAGATAAGAGCGCTCATTCCAGTATATATACCAAAAAATCTACACAACTTTTTTTAAGTTAACGAAATATAACATTCATTGATATCCCCGTTATGCCTTTATTTTATTAATCCGGCAAAAATAACGCCATAAAACCCTCAATACTTTTCGAAACCTTTAATTAAGTTATAATCAACTGTTTATTGAACCACAAAGGGTTTGTACTCGATGTGAGTCGTAATGCAGAATGAACACTCTCGTGCACTATTACCGCACGCAGGAGGAGGCTAAATGGACAACATTGTATTTAGCATTGGAATTACTGCACTGGCAGGAGCACTTGCCGCTGTAGCCGGTGCTGCGGAAAATGTTGAATCTGATATCGGATCACAGGGAGACCCGAACTCACAGGTTCAGCTCGCACCGCAGATGGGTTACATCCATAGAATTTATAACAAGGCAATTGCTGGTGAACCACCCGCCTGGGGTCTTTGGATCGCATTGGGGGCTGGAATTGCATGGGCATTTATGGCCATGCAGATCAACCCGATTCTCGCGATCGTCCTCGGGGCCGGACTGGCCACCTTCGTCCAGGGAGTATATTCAACCACGGCGTATTTAGGAAGGACTGCAAGTCTTTCCAAGTTTGGACAGCCGGTGTATATCGATATCATCAAATCGATGACCACCGTGACCATGGCACATGCATTTGTCGCCATATTCGCAACGGTGACACTCTGTCACCTGATGAATGCCGCACTCGGCCACCCGTTCCCACTACCCTTACTCGGATTAGTATGGGGTATTGCACTCGGTGCAGCCGGATCTGCAACTGGCAACCCGTACTACGGAAAAGAACGGCAGTACCAGACACAGAATTTCGGTGCAGGCGTCCCGATCTCCGCATCGGGTAACATCGTCCGTTACGCAGAAGCAGGCGAGCGCAACTCGCTTGATAATGGTTTCTTTACCGCTAAACTCGGCGGGGCCGCAGCAGGGGTCTGTTTCGGACTGATCGTATTCCTTGAACTCTGGAGGACGGTCCTCTTTGAAAAAATTGGAGCCGGGTGGGGTGCGATTATCGTAGGTGTTATTATTATCCTGGTCTTCACCGTGATCGACCGCTTCATTGAGGTCTGGGCACGCAAGAACTACGGACCATACACAAAACCGGAGGAGACGTCCTCATGAGCGCTCTTGGAGGTGCGAAGCCGGCAGGAGGCTCAACAGGGATTGCGCCAATTCCGGCAATAATCTCGCTGGTTATCTTCGTAATTATTTTCGCATTGATGTACAGACTCGGCACACCACTTGCCATGACTGCCCTTATCGGGATCGTCATCGGCGGGCTGCTCATCGGTTTTGGTGTGCACTTTGTGCCGGTCGGCGGTGCACCCGCTGCAATGGGACAAGCTCCCGGTATTGCGACGGGTGTCGCGATGCTGGCAGCTGGTGGCGGTCTTGCCGGTCTCTTTGGAGGCGCATGGGCGGCTTCACAGGGAACACTTGTTGCGGTCGTCACCGGCGCGATTGGTGGCGGCCTTATGCTTGCAATCACGTGTTTTTTCGTGAACTTCGTCTATATCTACGGAATGGGTATTCCCGCTGCATCCGGAAAGGTCAAGAAAGACCCGATTACCGGTGACACTCAGCCTGAATACAAGTCCCAGGGTACAGAAGGTCATGGATTACCGTTCGTATCGTTTGTTGGCGGAGTGATTGGCGGTCTTCTTGGTGGTGCAGGCGGTACATTGATCTACCTGATGCTGCTCGATGTATACCAGGCTACCCTGCCGGGAGTCATGAAAGCAACCGCAGTACAGATTGCACCCGTTGCAGTCTCACTTGCCGGGATGTTTGCTATCGGTATCTTCCTTGTTATTGCAGTGCTTGCTGCATACAACATCACAGGAACGATCGAAGGCCCGCACGACCCGAAGTTCAAGCGGTTCCCGCGTGCATTAATTGCATCGGCAGTTGCATCCGCACTCTGCGGAGTAGCAGCAATTCTGCTGGTGATGGTGTGAGGTGTTAGAAAATGTCGGTAAAAATTGAAGTTATCGAAGGTGGTATACCCCACCAGAAGATTCTCATCGCCGGGCTCGTACTCGCAGTGATCGGGCTTTATCTCTCATACCTCAACGTGATTGTAGGGACGCAGATATTTGCATTCTTCGGTGGGCTTGCAGCAATTGCAGCGCTTATCTGGGGTAGCCATACAATCAAGATCCTTGCAAGTTACGGTATCGGAACAGGGGTTCCATCTGCCGGGATGATCGCATTCGGATCAGGGGTTATTGCATTCCTGTTTGCGACGAAATTTGGTTTATATGCGCCAATCGTTGCGATAATTCTCGCAGCAGTCATCGGTGCAATCCTTGGTTACCTCGCAAACGAGGTATTAGCAATGCATATCCCGGTGATGATCAAGTCACTCACTGAAATGGCCGTGGTCGGAGCACTGACCCTTATGGGGTTCTCTGCAATGATTTCAGGTTCGTTCACATTCTCTGCACTGACCACCGGATCAACGAAAGTCCTTGGCATGAGCCTGCCTTCGTACCAGACATCCTACATTGGCGGGGCACTGATTGCAACGGTATTCCTGCTGGGAGCCATTGCGATTCAGCACGGATTTAATGCCTGTCTCGGACCCGGGTGGAAACAGGACCGCATGCTTATGCTCACCGCAGAGTGCGGGTTCCTTTCCATGATGGTCGCTGCAGTCATGTCGGCGGCACTGATCAGTCCGGCTGCAGCAATACTCTCGTTCATTATCGGGCTCCTCGGGTGGTATTACACCTACATGAAGTATATCGAGCTCTCAAAGAGAGATGCAGCTGCATGGCTTGATATGAAACCAATTCCAGAAGTGGAGGGACACTAATTATGTATATCCAGGTACTTCCGGAATATGGACTCGTTGCAGACCCAATGATTGGCATTATCACCACGGCCGGAGAATCGCTCTCACCCATAATCGAGAAGATAGCGATTCTAGAGGCCGTTTCAGACGACCTGGTGAATATGCTATCAGGGGAGGGTAATTTCCTTGCATCATTCCCAGGCAGAGAAAAATCACTGGTTATTGCCGGTAGCTTGAACGCGTTCTGGTATGGACTCGCTATAGGCCTGTTCATCGCAGGGATAATGGTGTTCCATCTTATTTGAGGTGAAAAAAATGGCAGAAAAGAAATCACCAGCAAGTGGATGGCCAATCGCAAAGGGCGACTTCCATTCAGGAGATGCCAGCAGCGCGGTTGCAGTCGTGACCATGGGGTCGCACCTTGATGAGCAGGGTATCTGCGATGGAGGCGCCGCGCTATGTGGTTCCTGTAAGACAGAGAACCTCGGCCTTGAGAAAGTCATTGCAAATATTATCTCCAACCCGAACATCAGGTTCGTACTCCTCTGCGGGACAGAAGTGAAAGGTCACCTGTCCGGCCAGACCCTCGTGGCACTCCACAAGGGCGGTATCAAGGATGGCCGGGTTGTCGGTGCTGAAGGTGCAATCCCCTTCATCGAGAACTTAAACGATGCCGCTATCAAGCGCTTCCAGGATCAGGTCGAATTCGTCAATATCATGGAATCTGAGGACGTCGGGGCTATTAAGGCCAAAATCAACGAACTCAAAGGCCGTGACCCGGGCGCATTCGCCGCTGAACCAATGATCATCGAGGTCAAGGAAGCTGCAGGTGGCGGAGATGAGGCAGCCGGAGAGGCACAGCCGCTCTCCGGAGAGATGGCACTTATCCACGCACGGATGAAGATAATCGAGAGGATGGTAACGGATATCGGATACCGCGACAAGTTTGCCGCGGGAGTCTATGGCGGTAAAATTGAAGGTCTCATGATCGGCCTCCTGGTATCGTTTGCCATCATCGGGTTCATGTTGATGGGGTGACAAAGATGGCAGAAGAAGCAACTAAGACAGCAGGACCCATCAGGATGGTCGCAATCGACAGAATGGTGGAGCAGATCCGCTATAAGGCACAGATCCTGGCCCGGACCAACAAACCTGAATCAGGGGTTATGGACTCTGGATTGATAGGGTTTGCAATCGGAATGCTTATTGCCCTGGTCCTAATCGTAGTGCCGGCATATCTTGTGGTAGGGGGGAAATAATGGCAGAAAAGAAATCCCCGGCAAGTGGATGGCCTATTGCAAAGGGTGACTTCCATTCAGGAGATGCCAACAGCTCGGTCGCCGTCGTGACCATGGGATCTCACCTTGATGAACAGGGTATCTGCGATGGAGGCGCCGCGCTCTGTGGTTCCTGTAAGACAGAGAACCTCGGCCTTGAAAAAGTCATTGCAAATATTATCTCCAACCCGAACATCAGGTTCGTACTCCTCTGCGGGACAGAAGTGAAAGGTCACCTGTCCGGACAGACCCTCGTGGCACTCCACAAGGGTGGTATCAAGGATGGCAGGGTTGTCGGTGCTGAAGGTGCAATCCCCTTCATCGAGAACTTAAACGATGCCGCTATTAAGCGCTTCCAGGAACAGGTCGAATTCGTCAATATCATGGAATCTGAGGACGTCGGGGCTATCAAGGCCAAAATCAACGAACTCAAAGGCCGTGACCCGGGCGCTTTCGCCGCTGAACCAATGATCATCGAGGTCAAGGAGGCTGCAGGGGGATCAGAAGTCGCTGCAGCTGGTGTAAACCCACAATTCCTTGAAATCGAGAAGAGACTCGACAAAATTGAGAAAAAGATTGAGTTTACCGATGCTGAAATTGCACAGCGCGTAGGCAGAAAAATTGGTCGCGACATCGGTATACTCTACGGACTGGTCGCAGGACTAATGGTATTTGTTATGTTGTTAGTTTTGCTGCCAAAATTGAATGTATTGCTGTAATGGAGGTCGATAAAAAATGTTCAGATTCGAAAAAGAACAGAAAGTCTGGGATTTCAACGGTACCAAGATCGGTGGCCAGCCGGGTGAATATCCGACTGTACTGGGTGCATCCATATTCTATAACAAGCACGAAGTAGTGCTTGATGACCACAAAGGCACCATTAATAAGGAAACGGCTGAGGCACTCTGGAACCGCTGTCAGGAACTCTCTGACATGACAGGTATCCGGCACTTCATCCAGATCATCGCCGAGTATGGTGAGGCATTCGAGAGTTACTTCAACTGGTTTGACAGCATCGACAACAAGACTGCATTCCTGATGGACTCATCGGCACCAGCAGCACTCATTCACGCATGCAAATACGTGACCGAAGTCGGGCTTGCAGACCGTGCGATCTACAACTCGATCAACGGCTCTATCCTGCCGGAGAGTATTGAAGCACTGAAAAACAGCGACGTCAATGCAGCAATTGTGCTCGCATTCAACCCCGGCGACCCATCAGTTGCCGGCAGGGAGAAAGTGCTCACAGAAGGTGGCGTCGCAGGGCAAACAAAGGGTATGCTCCAGATTGCAGAAGAGTGCGGAATTACACGCCCGATTCTCGACACTGCAGCAACCCCGCTCGGCCTCGGCTCTGGTGGTTCGTATCGTGAGATCCTTGCCTGCAAGGCAATCCACGGCTACCCGACCGGTGGCGCATACCACAACATGACCGTATCATGGACCTGGCTCAAGCGCTGGAAAGGTTCAAAGAAGAACCCATCCAAGCTGGTAGAATCCTTAAAAGGTAAGGATGCTTACACGACCCAGCTCTTACACCACTATCAGGGTGGTATGGAAGGGGTCGTGCAGGCAGCCTGGTCGGCACCTGACATCGGCTGTAACATGATCGCAAGCACCCTTGGTGCTGACCTGATCATGTACGGACCTATCGAGAACTGCGAAGCAATGATGACGGCACAGGCCTACACGGACATTGCAGTCCTTGAGGCAACCCGTCAGCTCGGCATCGATGTTAAGGCAGAGGAACACCCAATCTTCAAACTCATTTAATTTTTTTTACCGCTTTTCATGGAAAAAAGAGATTATTAATCAGGGCTCATTTTCCGGTTTTTAATCCCATCATGCTATAACCTTACAGCACTAATGTAGTACTATATAACAAAAAAACCCAGATGCTCCAGCAGCCACCATTCAACAGGATGGATGGGAAAAACAGGGCCTCATTCATGTACAGGTCATAACAGCGAGACTACAACCAGATCATTCACAATGACAAAGGAATCCTTAATCCCTACTATTATCGGATCGAGAAGTGGCTACGCAATCCGTTTCACATGTCCATCCTGCAATAATGAGAATAAAATTCTGTACAACATGCCAAAACCGTACTACAAAGAAACACGCGAAGCGAATTGTAAACGGTGCAGGACTCGTTATACGATACTCGTTCCTGATGAAAATTCCAAAAACGTATTGAATCCTGTTTGATTTTTCACATTTTCCAGCGTTCCGGGTCTCCGGCTCGTTCGTTACCTTACCTCTATTTTGTTGCCAACTTCGGTAAAAAATTGGCTTTTTATAATTTTATCCGGATGAACGTCCCGGGGGGTTCCAACAGGTTCTTTTATTCCGAAAACCTCCTGATAATAGATGGAACTTGAACTAAACGGAACTAAAATCCCGGCCAGAATCCGCCAAATGACACGGAGCGAAGCTAATACGGCTATTGCATGGGCAGCGGATGAGGGGTGGAACCCCGGTCTGCATGATGCCGATGCATTCTACCAGGCAGACCCTCCGGGTTTTTTCGCAATTGATGCGGAGGACCACATGATCGGTAGTGTTTCAATGGTCCGGTATGGGGAGGACTTTATGTTCGGCGGTCTGTATATCGTGCACCCTGACTACCGGGACCAGGGAATCGGGAGGGCCGTGCTTGATTTTGTTCGTACATATTCAGAGGGTTACAATTTCGGCATTGACGGCGTTTTTGTCATGCAGCCGGTTTATCAGAAATCTGGCTTTCTGTTTGCTTACCGGAATATCAGGTTTGAGGGGACGGGAAGCGGCACCGTCGACAAATCACTTACCCCGTTACGCGAAGTACCATTTCCCCGGATCCTCGCCTACGACAGCATGTTTTTTCCGGCGGTCCGTGAAGGGTTCCTGAAACATTTCCTGTACCAGCCGGATTGCCAAGGATATGCAAGCATTAACAATGGATCGCTGAACGGTTATGGTTTTATCAGGAAATGCTTCAACGGGTATAAGATCGGCCCTCTGTTCGCAGGCACGCCGAAAATTGCTGAAATGATCTATTCGGCCCTTTCCACCGTTGCAGTAGGGTCATCCGTGTTTCTTGATGTCCCTGAACCAAATACGGCAGGAGTTGCCCTTGCAAAGGGACACGGGATGACGGAGGTTTTTGGAACAGCACGGATGTATACCCGGGAACTACCCAAATTACCAATTGAACAGATATTCGGTGTGACAACATTCGAACTCGGATGAAACACGAAGCCACCAATGAAATCCTGGTTTAAAAAAAACGATTGGTCCCGGTTTTATCCGCTTATATATAGAGCGGCCCAAACCCGGAGGTCCCTACCGGCCCAAATGCGGCTTTGATCTTCGGGTCCAGGTTACAGACCGGGCACCGGTAATCATCGGGCAACTTTGAAAACGGAGTACCTGCTTTAATACCTCGATGCGGCTCGCCACGGTCCTGATCATATACATATTCACAAACACTGCAGATATATTTTGTAGGTACCCATTCATCGAATCCCCACTTTCCGATCTTTCCTTTACCTTCCATACCACAGATAGGGCATAGGTAAGTCTCTGGCAGGTCTTCGAAGGCTGTACCTGCAGGGATACCGTTATGCGGCTCCCCACGAAGCGGGGAGTACACATAGCCACACAATTTACACCTATATCGGTTTATTTCCGCCATCGTTGTAACACCATCTTTTTGCAAGCCCAACCGTCAATCATGAATGAGCCTGATACATAAGAGATGGTAACTGGACCACATAAAAGTAAAGGTTGTGGTAATACACGGTACCGGGGGAATACCGGGTTTCCGTAGGTTGTAATGCAGGTTTCAATAAGATAATCATCTTTCAGGTAACAATGTAATTTTTAAATTGGATGTAGTATGATGATATCGGATGAAATAAAGGGTACACCACATGGATTTTAAGCGGTCCCTCTTATTAATTATCATTATCGCGGTGGTGGTTGTATATATCGCCGATATCACCGGGTTGTTTATAAAACCAGGCGTCCCGGAAACCAATACCAGCAGGGTACTTGCCGCGGTGGAAGTTAAGAATTACCAGGGAGAGAGACTATCTTCGATCACGGACTTCCGGGAAAACTCAATTAAAGGCCCGCAACATGTGAACATAAGTAATTACAGGCTGGAAATCGAAGGGTTGGTGACAACACCCACAAACCTGACCTATGACGAGGTAAAAGGATTCCCAGATTACCGAAAGGTAGTAACCCTGCATTGCGTAGAGGGCTGGGACGCCACAATTCTCTGGCAGGGCATTAAAGTTGGTGACCTGCTTAAAAAGACAGGTGTCGGCGCTGATGCCAATACCGTGATCTTCTATGCATCGGATGGGTATTCAACATCGCTATCACTCGACTATATCGAAAAGAATGATATACTGCTCGCTTATGGAATGAATAACGTGACCCTGCCTGAAGATCGGGGTTATCCGTTCCAGCTTCTGGCAGAAGACAAATGGGGCTACAAATGGATTAAATGGGTAACCAGAATCGAGATTTCCAACGACCCATCCTACCGGGGTTACTGGGAACAACGCGGTTATGCCATTGGAGGAGATACCAGTGACTCATTTTTCGCTTAGAAATCTGCAAAAACCCCGGGAAAATCAGGATAACGAGTAAACGATAGAGGTTATCTGAATGAAAGACCGCGAAGTAAAACGGCTTGTCATATGGCTCCTCGGAGGAGTAACGATTGTATTCCTCCTTACGGGATTCGGAATTACTGCCCCGGATCTCGTCACACCACTTACACTGGGTGTCCTTCCGAAATCGGTCGCCTACCGGCTGCATACCTATCTCTGGGGCCCGTTCCTCATCCTCCTCCTGCTCCATATCTACCTGGCCCAGAAAAAAAATTCGCGCCTTTAAACCCCGGGTAAGGGCAGGAACGATTACAACTGCATTCCAGATTTGCGAGAACTACAGCTAGCCTGCGGCAAAGCCTTGCCTCCGTCCGAAAAGGTCGTGGTGAGAACCGAACTTTCTGCCAGTGCAGAAATTTTCGCCGACCCCCCTGGTAATTGCCAGGGATATTCTATAAGCTCAATGGATAATACATTGCATTATGGTTAAAAGAACACCGGCCTTCTGGTCCTCGTTGCGGGACGCCCGACGATGATCACGTCAATCGTATGCGCGGATGAGAGGGATAGTATTCTCGCAGAGGAAAATGAGCAGTTACACCCGGGGAACGATATGATCCCATCATCCATGAGTACCAGGTCCCAAAAACAGACTGGGCCAAAACGTTCCTCAAAATAATGTAAATGCATCGGTGAATACCACATGGTTCATCATCACCACATGAAGGGTGCGGGAAGAGCGGGTCATTGAAGTACTCAACAATGGTGCGGAAATTTTCAACCATGGAGTCTTTCAACGTAAGGCAAAAAACGTAACTCCAACCCTTTATTGGAATCAGACATCATTTCCTGGCTTAAATGCATCCTTATTTACATCCGGCTGTTCGTGGTACTCAAGCAGCCTCCTGACTTCGTCATACACCTTCTGCTTATCCTGCGCCCCGGTGAAAAGGATCCGGACCCCGTCGATATCATCTTTCAGGTATGCAGCCTCATCATAGACAATGAGCATGATCAGGTTATCAGGACCGAAGAGGTGTTCTTCCGTATCACCTTTCATATATCGTTCCCGCTGTTCCCTCGTTGGCGCTGCATATTTGTTCTCGAACCGGAAGATGCCCATGTATATAGTACCTGATGGCTGATCTTTTAATAAATGACATTACAACAATTTTGGGAAATTACCGTCATTTTAGAGGACCTGCAGGTAATTATGCAAAGAAAGGACCATGGAATATCCAATCGTTCCAAAATTGGACCTACCATTCGCAAAGCAAAGGTATGCAGGCAGGGGTGTGCTGACAACGGCAGGCCCTGTATTGTACCGGCAGTCATTCGGTTACCAGGAGGGGGGGCCTTTATTCATTCCGCACATGAAGGAGCAGAAAGTTACAATTTTTATGAAAAACCTTCGGTATTGGTGTATTGGATTTAATGAATACAACGAAGTTTTCAGGGCAAAAAAACCATGCAGCAGGGGAATTCGATACAGGCGTGCCATTTATGATGGAGAAACATATTTCATTCCAGACAGGGAGGAGAAAACGGGTCGGGCTGAACTGCACCATGGATCATTATCGTTCAAATCCAGATACATTTCTAGAGAGAAAACTTCAGAACATCTCTGTTACCAGGATGAAAACCAATGAAATGACAGGAAAAAATCCGGATAGTGAACATGTGAATGACGAATGATTTCCGAGGATTTCTAATTTATTGACCCAACGTGAGAACGATTGCCCGCAGATACAATTGGAAAATCACGATTAATGGATTTTTTTATCGTGATCAACACCCAATTATACTAGTATGAAAGAAGATACCCGGTGGAAACTTATCGCAGGTGTCCTGCTGGTAACCCTCGCCCTTGCCATATTCACCGCCCATTACCTGATCTTTCAGGACGCACATCACTTGTTCATTTTTTTTATCGGTGACCTTGCATTCATTCCGATAGAGGTTCTCATCATCACCCTGATTATCGACCAGATGCTTGAATCACGCGAGAAAAAACGACGCATTGAGAAGCTGAACATGGTTATTGGGGTCTTCTTTTCCCGGTTCGGAACCCCCCTTCTCGCACAGCTTGCCCGGACTGATCCCACGATCGAACAAGTGAAATCACGTCTTGTTATCGGGGATGAATGGCATAATGACATGTTCCGTGATGTGCAGGCCTGCCTCAACCGCTATTCCTGCAATATTACGATCGAAAAGGTCGAAAAAGCCGCCCTGCGCGAGTTTCTTGTCAGAAATGAGGATTTTTTACTCAGGCTTGTCGAAAACCCGGTCATTTTTGAACACGAATCGTTTACTGATCTCATCCTCGCGATCAACCACCTAACTGAAGAGATGAAGGCGAGAGATGATCTATCTTCGTTACCCCGAACAGACCAGTCACACCTTGCGAGCGATATCTGCCGTGCGTATTCACTTCTGGTCCTTGAATGGCTGAAATATATGGAATATCTGAAGGGCCACTACCCGTACCTGTTCTCGCTCGCGATGCGGACTAACCCGTTTGATGATTCCGCCACAGTTGTTTTTCAGCAGGCCGGATAGTTACCTCCTTTTCTCTATTATAATTCCCCTGGAATCTTCCTTATCCTGCGGGGAATATGGCAGAAAATAGTCCCGCTGCCGGACTTTCATCCCGCACACTTTGCGTGACCCGCGCTGGAATTGGGGACCCTGGTTTCGGATCCCCGCGCAATAACATATTCCCACAAAAAATCATTCGGTGGTTGTGGAATCCAAAGGACTTATACCCTTTTCCAGTTTCATGTCACTACATCAACAGACTTTTTTATAACCGGGATCCAAATGCCGCCTTTTTTTCCGTTTATGCCACGTATGGCATTCATTTTTTCATTTCCCGTTTCCTGGGACTAAAACCTGGAAGTGAGCGGACTTTTTAAAAGTTCCGGCCCCATTACAATAGAGGTCAGGTCAGATGTATCAAAAAGTCTTATTCCCCACGGATTTCTCGCTTCCCTCGCAAAGAATTACAGAGTGTATCGGGCAAATTCCAGGTATCAGGGAAGTGGTGCTTTTACATGTAGTGGACGCCAGAAGTCCGTCAAAAACGGGAACGGGATCAGGTGAAGAGATCGAACATGTGAAAGATCTCATGACACAAAATGAAAAGATCATCGAAAATTTTGGATTGGCGGTACAGACTAATGTAGATGTAATGGAAAAAACGGTCGATACGGGAACTATTGGTTCCAGGATCCTGAAAACCGCGGATAAAGAAAATGTTTCGATGATTATCATGGGGGCCAGGGGAAAAAGCCTCCACGATCTTTTTCTTGGAAGTGTGTCCACGTACGTGTTGCATCACGCATCCGTCCCCCTTCTCCTGGTAAAATCTCCCCATGCAGGTGTTATGCCTAGCTCGGAAAATATCCCTAATAACCGGCCTTTTTTCTCCAGAATCCTTATTCCCACCGATTTTTCTGCTCATTCCGCAGATATTATCAGGTTCGTCAAGGCTACACAGGGAGTGGATACGGTTATCCTGTTGCACGTGGTCCATGCAGAAACAAACGATTCAGGGCACACTGAATATATTAATAATGTAACAATGAAGCTTGGTGCAATACGGGACGAACTGACACAGTCAGGATTTACCGTGAGGGACTATATCCGGGCAGGCTATCCTCCAGATGAAATCAACCTTCTTGCAGAAGAGGAACATGCAACACTCATCGCTATTAGCCCGCGCGGGGAGGGCTGGCTCCGTGGACTGAAGGAATTGTTAATCGGAAGCACGACCTATGCAGTCGTTAGGAGAGCCGATCGCCCGGTCCTGGTTGTGAGATCAGTAAAGAAAACATAACGGATTTTTCACAAGAATACATCGCATTACAAAAACATCTTTTTCCGGACTGGTATGAACTCACCCCCACACGTATGGGGTTTACCGTATCGTGCAGTAGCTCTCCTGATTCCCGTCCTTGTTGTATAGGTCCAGGTAGTCGTACTGTACTTTACGCTCCCGTACACCTGTTTTTTCTGATGATCTGGCTTATGATCGCCTATATTCGCCCTCCTGCGGGGAAAGAATCGGTAATCCCCATTGGAATAGCCCTCATAATACCGAGGTGGTACATGGCAGTCTCCATTGCCATGATCGATATCGA
>JAPKXR010000159.1 GCA_026394715.1 Methanomicrobiales archaeon
CGGCTAGTACTGCAAGCAGGATAAGATACGTGAACCTGAATGATGCCGACATCATCCTGTCTCTGGGTGCGGGCGAGATAAAAAAATACTGATTATCTTTCGATTGACGAATAACTTTTCCAGGCATATCTCCTTGCCAGTACCTCTCTGGCCACAGGATTACGTACTGCTCGATTATTCCGATCACCGGCGACACCCGGCCCCGGCCGTGGTCGTAAAAAAAGTCTGACCACGTCGAAGAAACTTAAACCCGGGGTTAAGCTATGCCCGACTGCGGTTCCTGCTCCTCATCAGCAGATCTGCTAATCAGAGTTGGACTGCATATAGACTCGTACGGCCATTTGAAAATTCACTGGTTTCTACGGCACCTGGTGAATGACTGCCATAATTTTCACCGTCAAAGTAAACCTTATCCGGAACGCCGCGAATATCTCTCCTGATCAATCATGAAACACCGCATAGCAATTTTTACCGCCGTCGTGCTCCTCATCGCCATCGTGGCGATCGGGACTGTGTCAGCGGCCGATACCAGCACCGACCGTACGATCACCGCTTCAGGTACCGGTTCTGTTATCGGGACCCCCGACCGTGCGCAGATCTCGCTCGCCGTCGAGACCGAGAGCCCCGACGTGAAAGCAGCCCAGGCCGAGAATGCCGCCCGTATGACGACCGTGATGAATGCTCTGACTGCTGCCGGGATCCCAAAGGACGCTCTCAAGACGACCGGCTATAACATCTACCCGGTGTATGATGACGCAAAGTTCCCCATCGGGCAGAAGATCAAGGCCTATCATGTGGCGAACACCCTGACGATCACCCTTCACGACGTAAACCGGACTGGGGAAGTGATCGACATCGGTGTAGCGAACGGAATTAACCAGGCGAATTCCATCCAGTTCCTCCTCTCCGACGAACAGGCCCAGGTGCTCAGGACCGAGGCATTAAAAGAAGCCACTGACAGGGCAGCTGCCGATGCACGAACTGTCGCTGCGGCACTTGGTGTCAACATCTCGTCCGTGAAGACGGTTGATATCGGGCAGGGGTACACCCCGGTACTGTTCCAGAATTTTGCGAAAAGTGATAGTTCAGTTGGTGGGGCTGCCACACCGATTCAACCCGGGGATATCACCGTGACTGCAACCGTCACGGTAACATACCTGATCGGTTGATTCCCGACCCTTTTTTGCATATATAGTGGGAGCTGTTGCGTTTTTCGTATCGAAAACTGGAATACGAACAACGATGGCTCTTTTCATGTATCCCTTGTCGTTGCGTACGGCGGGAACAGGACCAAATCCTGGCAGTAAGGAAACCTTTGGTGTTTTGGCATCCTGGATTAATTTTCCCACTATACTCATTTCTGCGGGTAGAAAATGCGTTCTTTCCTGGAGTCTCCCATGAATACCCGGTCCTGCCCGGATTGGTGCCAAACCCGGCTCATAGCCCCGGCTATTCAACCACATCCGGGGATCAGGGGCTCATACCTTCTGCAGGAAAATGATAAATACAATTAATCGTACAAATATGATAAGTATGAAAAGTAAGAATTGTGGAACCGAGGATCTGGTAGACGAGCTGGTCGCACCACGGAAGGAAAAAACCCGGCACCTTTTCGGCAGTGTCAAGGTCGGTGAACGCGGACAGATTGTCATACCCAAGGAAGCCCGGGAGATTTTTGATATCAAGCAGGGGGATATCCTGCTGGTACTTGGTGATGTGGAACGGGGAATCGCGCTGGTGAAAGCTGATACCCTCCAGGAGTTCGCACGACAGATCCTTGACAGTGCAAGTAAGCCGGATGAATAAGTGAGGATGGGGGAATCATTATGAAAATTGTTGTATTAAACGGCAGCCCGAAAGGCGATATCAGTGTCACGATGCAGTATGTTGCGTACATCCGGAAAAAATTCCCGGAACACAACTATGAAATTCTCAACGTTGCCCATGAATTGCGAAAAATCGAGAAGGATACCGCAGCCTGGAACAGGACTCTTGATAGCATCCGGTCTGCAGATATCATCCTCTGGGCGTTTCCGCTCTATTACCTGGTCGTCTGCTCCCAGTACAAGAGGTTTATTGAACTCATCTTCGAGCGGAAGGCACAGGATGCATTTTCCGGGACCTATGCCGCATCGCTCTCGACATCGATCCATTTCTTCGACCATACCGCCCATGCGTACATCCATGCCATCAGCGACGATCTTGGGATGAACTACCTCGGGTTTTATTCCGCGGAAATGAGGGATCTCCTATCGGATGTGGAACGGAAGCGCCTGGAGACATTCGCATCCCTCCTCTTTACCGATGTGCAGGAAAAAATACCTGTCCAGCGGGAGAACGCTCCGCTTGCCTGGCCGGCCCACGTGTATGTCCCGGGTAAGGCACAGAAAACACTAAACCCGGGTACTAAAAGGGTTGTCATTCTCACCGATTCCGATGGCGGTTCGCCCAACCTATTGGCGATGACCAACCGGATCCAGAATGCTTTTTCCGGTTCAACTGAGGTGATCAATCTCCATGATGTGAATATTAAGGGTGGCTGTCTCGGGTGCTGCCAGTGTGGTTATGACAATACCTGTGTATACACCGACGGGTATGGTGACTTTTTCAAAAACAAACTAGTACCTGCGGATATCATTATCATGGCCGGTTCGGTACGTGACCGGTATCTCTCGTCGACATGGAAACTGTTCTTTGACCGGAGTTTTTTTTTGGGTCATACTCCCGGTCTCGAAGGCAAACAGATTGGCTTTGTGATCGCAGGTCCCCTCCACCAGATCCCGCACCTGAAAGAGGCACTTACTGCGTGGGCTGACAATGGCAGGTGTTATGCACAGTTTGTTACCGATGAAGTTACCGGTGCCGGAGAACTAGATGGCCTGCTCGATGCCATGGCAGGACGCCTTGTGCGGGCAGCAGAAACTGGCTATATTCCCCCGAAGACGTTCTATGCGGTAGGTGGGCACAAGATATTCCGGGACAGTATCTACGGGGGACTGCGGTTAGCATTCCAGGCAGACTACCGGTACTACCAGGAACACGGGATGTTTGATTTTCCGCAGGCTGACCTGAGAACCCGGCTGTTTAATGCAATCCTTATCCCGCTGACGTGGATCCCCGGTTTCCGGAAGAAAGTGTTTGCCGATATGAAACACCATATGATCGAGCCCTTCAAACCGGTGCTTGAGGGTGCATAATTATCCCTGGTGAACCACCATGAAAACCGTTACCGGGTTCATGGCGGGAAAACGCTCCCCGTCGAACCCGGTACTGCCATGAAACGGATCAAATCCCGCGGTGTTACCTGCCCTGAAGGGTACCACCGCACGCTTGTTGAGAAGTATACCAGGGTGGGAGTGCGTTGTCCCCATATTCTCATGATCATCGGGAAGCCGCAGATCAATCACCACTTCTTCTATCCCCATGTGTTCAAAAAGACCGGCCGGCCCCTTGATTACGGCTGTGGTACGGGGGACAATTGTCCGGCAGTTAATCCGTGATGGTATCCGGATTAAAGAAAAAATTGCGTGTTATAAAATGGATAGGGAGACCTCACCTGGTCAGTCGATATACCACATAGCCGACGATGGGGAGTGTCAGGTAGACCGCTGAACTCCACGTGACCCCGGAAAGTGCGATGAGAATGCCAACGACAGAAACAAACGGAACAACGAGGTTACTGATCCGGATATAATGGATATATCTCTTTTCAAGCGTTGGTTCGACAAGACGGTGGTCCTGTGTTGCGTACAGCCATTGGCAGAACATCGCTATGCCGATCGCAAAGAGACTGGCTTCAAATACCATGGCCCCGACCGGGACCTTCGGAAAATCACCGGAAAAGGAGGTCGAAAAGGGAAGGAGTGCAACGAACAGGAGCACAGAGAGGTTAAGCCAGACATACATCTTATCGATCCTCTTAACGGAATGGAGCTGGGTATGATGGCTGAGCCAGAATGCACCGAGGATCAGGAACGCTAAGATATAGTGCAGGAAATCGGACTCGAGCGAGACAAGGGTGTCCATTGCAAACCCCGTTGACTGCACAATGGTTGTTTTATCCGGCAGGTCCAGGCCGACAACAAGGAGCGTCATCGCAAACGCAAATATCCCATCAGAAAGCCCTTCCAGCCGTCCCTTGGTGAGAAAAAGCCCCTCTACCTCATTTTCGTCAGACATTGTATCATGTTGGGTGGGTGCAGGTTGAATTTATAGTCTTGGAATTTTATTTGTCGAAATAATCGCAACCATGAAATTGGCAGTTTGTTCCGGTATCCATGCAGATCGCCCGGGACTGTATATACCGGTGATTCCGGTGGAACCGGAAACCGGCGTGAAAAACAAAAGAATTATCTTTCCTTCAATCCTTTTTTCATACGATAATGAACCTGATATCACTTCTTACTGCATTTGTACCATGGATCGCGTTCACCCTTGTTGCTGAAGCTCCACTGGGAAATCCCCTGATGAGTCTGACCCTTGCCTTTATTATCGGTATTGTAATCACCCTTCTGACGAGTTACCGCCAGATACTCAAGGGTTATATCCTTTCCGTTATCACGATAGTGTTCTTCGTTGTGTTCTTTATCGTGATTATCGGATTACACCAGTACTCTGTCGCGAATTACCTTTCTGTACTCTCGATGCTGGTCCTTACGGTCGTCTGCTGGGTGACGATGCTGTTCCATTTTCCCTTCACTCTCCAGTATTCCAGGGAAGGTATAGACCCTGAGCGTGCCAGGAGTGCGCCATTTATGAGGGTAAATTATGTTATAACCGGGGTATGGGCAATTGCATTCACCCTCGCCCTGGCAGTGGACTCCTTCCTGCTGGTCCGGCCTGACCCGGCCCTTATGTTCTGGGACAACCTGAAATGGGTCTTCATGGTAATCGCTATCGTCTTTACCGTGTGGTATCCGGATTATGTCCATAAAAAGAGGGCATTACAGGAGATCGCTGAGATAAAATCAAGAGAGAAAAAACCGGCATAGACCAATACTGGTAACTTTTTTATTGACCTAAAGCAGGACTATCATAAAAAAAATAAACGTGTGCGGACGCCAATGGGGTAATCTATCCGGTAATTACCCATTGAAAATAAAAATATTTTTTTATTTTTAATCACCATCAACAATGGTATTCTTTATAAAAAGGGTTACTCCTCTCCTGGAGAAAAGAGTGGCTGAATTTTTAATTGTTCCCATTTCTATCAGGTGATTATCAGGGCAAAGATGACACCGGCAATACCCGCCGCGGTTGCAATGGCCATGGTCTCGATCACCGTACGGAATAGCGGGCGTTGTCCGATCCGTGCCCGCCCGATACCCAGCAGTAACAGGAGCACCGCAGTTCCCGCAATGCAGGCATACTTCGCCTGTTCAATCGGCAGGAACGCAAACGGGATCACCGGGGTCATCGCCGCGATGAAGTCCGCAATTCCCATCCAGCAGGCATGGATATAGACCGGGGTTTTCTGGGCCGGCGTCTCCTCCTCGGCTGCCACAGCGTCCTCAAACATCTGGATGGCGCGGGGATTCTTCCGGAGGTCAACCTGGATCGCATCCAGGCTGGTCTTACTCAGGCCGGAGTCCTGAAGGTCGCCCATCAGTTTCGCAACAGCACCTTCCGGATTGCACTGGATCTCTGCCGCCCGACGTTTCGCCTCGACCTTGGCTGCATCCTTTTCGGACTCAAGGTCCAGGAAGACACCCGCCATCATCGAGACGGTTGCTGCGATTGCGGCTGTAGCGCCGGCAAGGAGGATGACACTGCCTGACTGGGCGCCCGCAACCATCCCGGCGACCAGGCCGAAGATCGAAACGGTACCGTCCGACATGCCAAAGACAATCTCACCGAATGAATCGCGGAACGACCCTTTCACCCGGCTGATGCACGAACCCTGTTGTTCGCCGCTCATGTCCGGAACAACCTCACACAGGTCAACTTCATGATTTATTCATTGGGGTGATGGAAATATAAAAGGCAGGGAAAGGTGATTACGGGGATCCCGTTTTTCATCTGGCTTCTTGTCGTGAGGAAGCCGGCACGTGTTGACGCATTCCGGGCTTTTTTCCAGGAGTGTATTTTTTGAGGTAGTACTATCGATACCTAGAGTACCTGATAACCGTTGGAGGTTGGTTTCCTGTCGTTTGAATGCAGTCAGTGTGGAGAGTGCTGCAGCCACCTGGGGCTGGTTCATAAAGTAATAGAAGAATCCGGGGATTATCACTTCCTGGTGAATAACCAGTACACGGGTGAAAAAACAGCGGTAATCGTTGACCCGGACAAGATATCCCTCTATAATGATACAAGTATTTTCTCCGAACGTCCCGAGGCATGCCCCTTCTTTCGTTATGATGCACCATCTGCGAAAGGATACTGCACCGTTCACCAGACACGCCCTGATATCTGCAGGGACTATGGCTGCTGGCGTATCCTCATCCTCAATTCCGCAGGGAAAAGAGCCGGGAGAATTATGTTCCAGCGGTTCCTGTCATCTGAAGATGAAACACTGACCCGTATTTTTGAAGAGGTGATTAACAACGAGGCCGGATGCGACGATGCGGACTGGGATGCCCGGTTGTTCCGGGCACTTACCAGGGCAGGATATCGGGTACAGACCTGACCCAGTTGTGCAACCAGGCCAGGAACCAATCCCTTTCTCATACCTATCACCGCCATAACTACAACCGGGGTATGAGCATTATGATGGAATTCATTTCTTTGCTTCGTCCGGTAAGGCCTGATTTTCTCATGAAGATGACCGGGGAAGAGCAGGCTGCCATGGGTCCGCATTTGGCGTATGTGAAAGAACGATTCCGACCAGGGAGAAATTGTGCCCGGTGGCGCTGCGACTGATGGTTCAGTTGGTATTCTCATATTCCGGGTCAATTCTGAAGAAAAAGCCCTGGAACTCTTTGATAATGACCCGGCAGTATTGGCTGATATCGGGTACCCTTGAGTTGCACCCGTTTCATATGGCCACCTCGCTGGATGATGAGGACTGTGCGGCAACCCGGAAGTTTTCACCGGTCCGTACCGTAACTTTTTACCATTCAAATCTCTACTAAGGCATTATGCGTTTGTTCCTCACACCCGTCATCCTTATCCTCGTACTGCTCCTCCTCCTGGCAGGCTGCACCGCACCCGGACCCGTGCCACTGAATAGCTCAGCACCCGCCTCTTCAGGAAGTCCTGTTACGGTTACCAACTCCCCGGCGATCCCGCCTGGCATCGTCCAGACCAGGACTGCCAGGGTTGATGATATCAATATCGCGTACAAGGAGACCGGCCAAGGGACGCCTCTCCTTCTCATCACCGGGTACGGGGCGACGATGGACCTCTGGCCGCCGGGTGTCCTTGCGAACCTTTCCTCGAACCACCGGGTAATCATCTTTGACAACCGGGGAATGGGGAATACTACTGCATCGAACAAAACCTTCTCCATTCCGCTCTTTGCTGACGACGCGGCAGGACTCCTGGATGCCCTCAACACCAGCAAAGCCGATATCCTCGGCTGGTCTATGGGAGCCGACGTTGCCCAGGAGCTGGTACTGCGTCATCCCGGGAAGGTCAACCGGCTCATCCTGTATGCCGGTTCACCCGGCGGGAACGAGAGTGTTCCGACATCACCTGCCGTCATTGAGAAGCTGACCAATACATCCGGTTCTGCACGTGAACAGGGTGTGCGGCTCTTTTCACTCCTGTTCCCGGCAAGCTGGCTCCGTGCTCACCATGACTCTCGTGCATACTTCCCGATTCCTACCGAGACTTCTCCACCGGAGAGCTATGTCCGGCAGGCTGATGCGATGGCTTCCTGGAACGGGACCTTCTCCCGTCTCCCCGACATCCGGTCCCCGACCCTGGTCCTGACCGGGACGGAGGACGTGATCAGTGTCCCGGCGAATGCATTCGTTATCGGCGGTCGTATCCCCGTTTCATGGGTCATCCAGGTCCCAGGCGGCGGCCATGGCATGATGTACCAGTTCCCGGAGGAGTTCGGACGGGTTGTCACCTTCTTCCTGGACTCATGAGTATATTTTTTACGGCAGCAAGAACAGCGAAGAGGATGCCAATAGCAGTGAATACAAGGGTTAGAGATAGTAGGGGACGGGCCTGAGTTACGGTGGTCACCGGTATACCGTTACTGTGCCAACACATCGCGGTACCAGGTCCGATAAATCCCCCCCGTAGAATAACCGGGGTGGGATCGTCCGGACTGCCAACCTGTTACAGGATGGCACTTCATCCCTGGCAACCGAAAAATGCGAAGTATTGCCGTGCGTGAGCCATGCCATGGCCCGGTATTTTGGGGTCGTTGTAATCAGGAAAACGTAAACGTCAATGCCTTTTTAACTGGTGAACCAAACGGGTAGTATGCATGAGCTCGCAGAAGTCTGGACCGACAGGAAAGGGTTGATATTAATCGGGGTCAGTGCGCTCATTTATGCACTGGTCCTGGTACCCTTTAACCAGGTCCACTGGGACATTGCGGGTATTTCCATTCGTCCGGCAGCTGCACTCCCTGTTGTCTTCGGGATCCTGTGGGGACCGGCGGCAGCCTTTGGTTTCGGCATTGGAAACGTCGCTGGAGACCTCTCCGGTTCCTGGTCCCCGATGAGCAACTTTGGGTTTCTTATCAACGTTCTCTACCCGTACCTCTCCTACCTCCTCTGGCACCGGTTGATGAAGGGACACGAGATGAGGGTGGGCCCCTATAGCCTTGCCAGTTTCTGGACTGTAACATTCGTTACGACCCTTGCCTGCATGGCCCTCCTCGCTGCATCCGGAACGGTCTTCTTTGGCCGTCCTTTCGAGAGCAAATTCATCAGTTACTTTGGCAATAATATCCTCTGGGCCATGATTGCTGGTCCGGTCATATTCTGGCTGACCCTCGGACCAGCAATCAAAAACGGATTTGTATATGGAAAAAAATGGGACCGATCTGCGATGATCGAAAGGACCTGATGAAACAGGACCGGTTGGACCGTTCCTTTTGGTCCTGCCCGGAAAATTATCCGGTGAACGACCGATGGAATTGTTTGCTCCCTTGTCCTGCGGTGTTCAGTCTGCAAAGCCATATAAGCAGGTATCAATAATTCTCATGAAATGGAACCTGATAATCTTACCATAACAACATATTGTGGGCTCTGTTGCCTGGACTGTCACGGGTATTCCGGAAAAATTGCGGACCTCGCACGGGACCTGAGAAAGGAACTGCGTGCTGCACAGTACGAAAAATTTGCAAAAACTATTTCGGCTACCCCTTTTGGAAAGGGATTTGAAAATTATCCAAAATGCTACGAACTGCTTGGGCAGATGGTCAAATTCCGGTGCAAGAAGGGGTGCAGGAATGGCGGGGGCCCGCCTTTTTGCGAGATCAGGAAATGCTGCCGGGAAAAAAATATTACCGGGTGCTGGGAATGCGATTCGGTTGAGCCGTGTGAAAAACTGGATATTCTCAATGCCAACCATGGTGACGGTCACCGGAAGAACCTCGCGATAATCAAAAAGAATGGGATTGATGAGTTTATCAAGTGCAAACGACATTTTTGAGTGCAAATCGATTGTACTCTGAAAAATCCGGGTAATCTGACCTTGGACCGTGCAGAGGAGAACCTGGGGCCATCATCACCGCCCCGGCAGGCACGTAAGTTCCCTAGGCCCGGGTCCCGTTGAAGATACCATTAAACATCCCCTTCCACATACCATATTCCGGAGTGAACACGATGGAAAAGATTACACTCGGCCCGATGCCGTACATGAGTGTCATGCCCACCGTCCTTGTGGGTGCAAACGTGAAGGGCAAGCCGAATTATATGACCGCCGCATGGGCCACGGTTGCCTGCATGGCGCCGCCGATGGTCTGCGTTGCGATTAACAAGATACGGTATACTGCAATAGGGATCGAAGAGAACAAGACCTTCAGCCTGAACGTCCCGTCCGAAATGCAGGTAGTTGAGACCGATCACTGCGGACTCGTCTCCGGTGTGAAAGAGGACAAGAACTGTGTCTTCCGGTCGTTTTACGGGAAACTGAAGACTGCACCAATGGCAGAAGAGTGCCCGGTCAACATCGAATGCAAGTTGTTCAAGTCAGTTGAGTGCGGAAGTCACCTGCTGTATATCGGGGAGGTTGTGGAGATCCACGCCGACAAGTCCTGCCTGACGGATGGAAAACCGGATGTCGAAAAGATTAACCCTATTGTATACGCCCAGATGACCTATTTTGGAGTTGGCAGCCAGGTAGGGCCCGCATTTTCGGCCGGGAAGAGTTATCAGAAGAAATAATACCTCCATTTTCAGGTATGCTGGTGATATCACTGGTCAGAAGTAACAAGGTTTGCGAACAGCGGTTCCGTAAGAGATAATTGTTCTGAAATCCGAATAATCCAATATGCGACTGATGACGGTCATCATCATCCTTTTTGTGGTTTCATGCTTTACCTGTGGGTGTATTTCAACCACAATAAGTCCCCCTCCAATACCAGGTCCGCCACCTGCGATTCCAGGCGGGCCGGTTACAGATTATGGTGGTTCGGCGATTGCCATATCATTTAGAAATGACGAGATCTCAACATCCTCCCCGGAAGCGAAGGAACTGTTCACCAGGGGACTGGCCAACCTTACGCAATATGGCCAGTATAACGAGTCACTGCACTACTTTGATGCTGCCATCGCCATCGACCCGGATTTTACCGAAGCCTGGATAGCAAAGGGGGTCGCCCTTCACAAC
>JAPKXR010000356.1 GCA_026394715.1 Methanomicrobiales archaeon
AATAATAAATTGCTGGTTATTTCTCATTAAGCCAGGTCTTTTCCGGTCACAGGTATACTGAAATATCCCATGATAGCTGCTTGAGGGTCTTTAGCATGAAAACTTTACCGTTTTAATTTGGTTTGCCTGATGCGCACATCATAGAATTTTATTCCAGGGGAAACCGAAAGGTAGTCGATGAAATGGTGCACTTATTCGGCCTGACGGATCCCATCTGCCAGGGACGGACCTGGATGCAATCCACCCCATATGATGCGAATAATATTTCATCCCCTATCGAAAATATATAGATGACTATATTGTATTGTGAAAAATTATATTAGTCTTACTATGTAAAGAGACATGATATACGGAATCAGGTAAAGCAATAAATCAATCTTTACGGGCCCTTGGATGATAGGCAAGAGGCGGTGATTAATGGCGGAATGGTCCTGCAGGCAGGCTTTAGGGAAGGTTTCTTCACTATGTAACGAGTCGCCCTGCAATGCAAATAGTGCCAGTCAATCCCCTTTGAGGTACAATGCAGGTTAACGATCCACAAACGGTCCAGGCACCAAGAGTTATTGCATTTATCGATATCGGAACAAATTCAATCAGGCTCTTTGTTGTCCGGCTCAACAAGGATTGTTCATATGCCGTGATGACCAGGCAGAAAGAGGTAGTCAGGCTCGGGGACAGAGAATTTGAGCAGGGCCAGATTAACCCTGAGGCGATGGAACGGGGCATCATGGTCGCCGGAAGATTTGTTGAACTTGCCCGTTCATTCGGGGTTGAAGAATTTGTTGCCGTTGCGACTTCGGCTACCCGGGAAGCGAAAAACCGCAACGATTTCCTGGACCGTCTCCGGCGTGAGGCCCAGCTTGAGGTCCGGGTGATATCAGGAAGGGAAGAGGCCCGCCTCATTTATCTCGGGGTCACCTCAGGGCTGTACCTGGAAGACCGTACTGCGATGGTCATCGATGTCGGCGGGGGAAGCACCGAGATAGCGATTGGCGGACAGAAATCGTATACCTATCTATCAAGCCTGGAACTCGGGTCCATCCGGCTCACTAATCTCTTTTTCCCGGAACGATATGAGAAACCGGTCACAAGAGAACAGTATGAAAAAATTCTGAATTATGCCAGGAATGAGCTTACACCTGACCTGGACCAGATAAAAAAACATCCTGCAGACGTGTATGTGGGGAGTTCCGGTACACTTATCAACCTGTGTGATATCGCTGCCCGGATGTTTCATCCTGAAGACAAAGACCGGATTGTGATAAATTCCGGAGACCTGAAGAAAACTATCTCGTACCTCTGTTCTATCTCACTCCAGGACCGGCGATCGGTCCCGGGAATCAACCCCGACAGGGCGGATATTATCATTGCGGGTGCTGCCATTATTGATACCCTGGTGCAGGAGATTGGGATCAGAGACCTCGAGATCACCCAACGCGGACTACAGGACGGACTCCTGGCGGATTATCTCTCCCGCATGGACGGGTACCCCCTTCTCGGGGAGCTATCGGTGAGGGAGCGGAGTGTCCTCCAGGCCGGGAGATGTTTCGGAATAAATGAATTTCATTCAAGGACCGTGTCAAAACTTTCGCTTGACCTTTTTGATTCGTCAAAAGAGCAGAAACTCCACAACCTCGGAGACGGGGAACGGGAGCTGCTTAAATTTTCCGCATATCTCCATGACGTCGGGTCCCATATCTCGTTTCAAAACCACCATGAACATTCATGTTATATTATCCGGAACAGTAACCTCCTTGGTTTTAGTAACCGGGAAATCAATATTATGGCGAATGTCGCCCGGTTTCACCGGAAAAAACTTCCCCGGCCGAGAAATTCCAATATCGCCGGACTGAACAGGAAGGACCTGACGATTATAAGAAAACTGGCGGCATTCCTGCGCCTTGCTGAAAGTCTTGACCGTGGGCATGCGGCACTGATTGAGCAGGTCCGTTTCACGGGGATAACAAAACAATCGGCAGACCTCATGATTTTGGCGCGCGAGGATTGCCAGTTCGAATCCTGGGGAATAAAATTTGAGTCAAAACATTTTGAACGTGTTTTCGGGAGAAAACTCAATGACCATGTCATGATCTCTGAAGTTCCGGCAAAAGGGAGGAATTCATCCGATTTGAGGGAGGAATACAGGGTCCGATCTTTGGTATCTCCTGACGTGTTGATTGACTGATATGGCATGCTCTTTCCGGGGATAGTCCCTTAGTACCTGGTACCCGGATACATTTCGAAGGATACTGTTTTTTGAATGGTAATCTGTGATTATGCATCACCCTGCCAGCATTGCCGGAGATGTGACGGACATTTCCCCCCGGGTGTGTGCCGACCCG
>JAPKXR010000132.1 GCA_026394715.1 Methanomicrobiales archaeon
GCTAAATTTAACATCATATCCTTTCCAGGCCTGGTAATAATCAATTGGTATAATTTTTCCGGATCTTTGCTGATGCCAGTCTTTCGATTGCATCAGGATTGACATCCCCTGATAGAACTAAGTCTCCCGCCTGCACGGCACTCTCCAGGAATAACTTCCCAACAAGGTTTCTCACAACAACTGTAGTATACCCTTCAGGGCTCCCGACAGAACCTGCTGAAATGTCAGAAAATAGCGCGGTGGTATCAGTGCATTGATGGCACCCCGTCCGGACAGTCTCATTTAGTTCTTTCAATGGGAATGAAAAGGAGCTCCCGTCTTTCATCGTCACCTCGAGTTTTCCCCGGACATCGAGTTTTTTTATCTCCCACGTAGCAATATTATGCTCTGATCGGAGTTTTTTCTCAATTAATGCCTCGTAATCAAAACTTTCAGTACAAAATAACCCGATAACCAGCCGGATGGAGCGGGCATATGGTTTTAACAGGTCGTGTTCAGAGGTCCTTATCCTCGATACCGCCTGCACGGCACAAGGTACTCCGACAATTGCAATCTTACTGTATTTTCGGTTGATCACCGCCGTTTTAAGCGCGGCGAGAAACGGGACCCACCAGCTGTAACGACTCCCGGCCTCGTGGAACAGTTGTTCACGGGAAGTAATGACGACTGAAACGGGCCGCATGGTAAACCTATCTTCACCAATGGTGACAACTGCATCGATCATCCCGGTATCAAGAGCATGCGCGAGAATTCCGGTAACGGCCCCGCCGCTCTGCCGTCTCGGGATATCATGGGTTGTTTTTGCTGCGACAAGGTCAATATAATTTCCAAGAGTTTCTGAAGTCTTTGGAATGGTCCTGGGACAGACCGCATAGCACGCACCGCAAGCTACGCCGTCGGTGACCTGTTTACAATATCCGGAATGTACCGGGGTGGAAGTATCGCCTCTTTCACGGAACGAAATTGCATCTGCCGGGCATATTGCCTCGCACCCGCCGCATCCCGAACAGCTCCCGGTCTCCCAAACTTCCAATTTTAAGTCCTGGTATGTTTTTTGTTCCATTGCCACCACTACTCCCATGTATACTTATTTGCGAACGGCCGGGCACTTGCCGGAGATATCCGCGTGTACTCCGATTTCAGAAATGGAGCGGGGTCGACCCCAAATTTTTCTGCGAATTCATGGATCAACGGAATTATCCTTGCAATCTCATCACCACTGCAGGGATCTTTCTTTGTTCCAACACCGACACAATTATTATCGATTTTGCCCCGTATGAAAATCTCACCACCATGAATACCACTACCAATTCCCCGTTCATCATTCATCGCATCAGGGGTCCGGCGAAGCACAAGGATCAGGCCACCCGCCATATATTCGCCCAGGAATGAACGTGCTGATCCACCAATGACCAGTACCGGGCGCTTGTCAAGGTATTGTTTCATATGGATGCCACCCCGGTAACCGATAGTATCGCGGACAAATACTTTTCCTCCTCGCATACTATGGGCAACTGCATCACCCGCACTTCCATGGATGGCAATTGTACCAGCATCCATCGTATTGCCGGGTGCATGGTCAGCATTACCATACAATGTAATATCCGGCCCGCTCATGAACATCCCGAGGTCCCCACCGGCGACGCCATGAAGAAACAGCGATACACCTCCTTTTAAGCCATCGGCAATGAACCGCTGCCCCATAATGTTTCTGATTGTTATTTCCTTCGCACCTTCATGTACGGCTTTCCGGATTTGCTGGTTCAACGGGGTATAATGGAGCTCTTTTGCATCGATCTCGATTTTGTCCATTCAGCTCACGCACCCACTGATTTCACATCAAGCACAGTCATCAGCGCTTCATCAAGCATGTAACTTCTCAGGCGGTCCCGGTTACCCCTGAGACTCTCGATGCTGTTGATCCCCGCGGCACCCATTAACTCAGCCAGTTCATCCGTCCAGCCATGGATGAGGTTGGCCACCTGTTTAGAACCGGTCTCAGGGTCAAGCCTTTTCACGAGATCAGGTCGCTGTGTCGCAATCCCCCATGCACAGACACCACGGTTGCAGGTGCCACATACCCGGCACCCGAGCGCTATAAGTGCGGCGGTACCGATATATACGGCATCAGCCCCGAGTGCGATGATTTTAGCGACATCGGCACTCTCCCGGATCCCACCGCTGGCTATAATTGATACCTCATTCCGGATACCCTGCTGACGCAATTTGGCATCAACACTTGCAATGGCTGCTTCCACCGGTATCCCTACATGGTCCCGGAATACCCGTGGTGCAGCACCGGTACCTCCGCGGAAACCGTCAATAACAATTGCATCTGCCGAAGACCGGGCGATTCCCGCTGCAATCGCGGCCGAATTATGCACTGCGGCAATCTTCACAAAGACCGGTTTTTTCCACTCGGTTGCTTCTTTTAAGCCCCGTACCAGTTGCTTGAGGTCTTCGATACTGTAAATATCATGGTGTGGTGCCGGACTGATTGCGTCGCTTCCTTCGGGGATCATGCGGGTGACCGATACCTCCCTATTGACTTTTTCTCCTGGCAGGTGCCCACCTATCCCTGGTTTCGCTCCCTGGCCGATCTTGATCTCTATGGCAGCACCGCGTTCAAGATAATTGATATCCACACCAAACCGGCCCGAAGCGACCTGCACGATCATGTTGCCCTGGTACGGGTACAGGCTCTCATGGAGTCCTCCTTCACCAGTCCCCATGAAAGTCCCTATCTCATTCACTGCTTTTGCAAGACTTGTCTGGGCATTGAGGCTGATTGCACCGTAACTCATGTGCCCTATCATAATCGGGGTCTCTAACTTAAGATTCGGGACAAGGGTTGATATCAGCTCGACATCCCCGTTTATTTTGGTCAGAAGGTCAAGATGGGAAGGTTTTTTTCCTAAGTACGTCCGTAACTCCATCGGTTCGCGGAGGGGGTCGATACTGGGGTTCGTCACCTGGCAGGCATCAAGTACCAGGCGGTCGAAGATGACCGGGTACGGGAGGGCATTCCCCATCCCACCAACAATAATTTTTCCGGTCCGTGCCTGGTTAAATATCGCTTCCTTCACATCGGTCGTCCAGAGGGGGTGGCTCCTGTAGTCGACAGGTCGCTCTTCGATAGATATCGCGTCCCGCGGGCACATTGCCAGGCACCGGTGACAGGCAACACAATGCCGGGGACTGACCCGGACAACGCCGTTCTCCATCCGAAATACCCCGTAGGAACAGTTTTCAACACAACGAGCACAAGCCATGCATTGTTTATTGTCAATTGTCACCCGAAATTTCAATGGTACCGTCCCGATACTCATGCAATCAACCTCCCGACAATTGGCGATCCGGCCCTGGGCATCACAATTTTTTCAACATCGGGTTCCATTGTCCTGATAGCCGCTTCCTCGCTCGATATAAAGAGGCGGTTGCCAAATTCCCCGGAAACAAGCGGACGAAGTTTGATCCGATCCGTAAACCCTACAATAGAATTTTCATTTGCCACAACAATTGCGAATGGTCCGTTCATGAGCGCCGGACCATAGGTCAGTCGTATCGCGGTATGGAGCAGTCGTTCCTTTTCAGGCATGCGATCGATTTCATCCCAGAACGGGGGTGCGAGAGCCTTTACCGCCATCTCGGCAGATAAACCGTGCCTGCGCACAAGGAGGTCAACGAGATATGCGACAACTTCGGTATCGGTGAACATTGTGCATTGGTACCCGTAGCTCTCAATATAACGCCGGTTGGTCCCGTAAGAGGTAATTTCACCATTATGGACCACGCTCCAGTTCAGAAGATTGAACGGGTGAGCACCACCCCACCAGCCAGGTGTATTCGTAGGGTACCGGTTGTGACCAAGCCAGATATACCCTTTATACTCGTGAATTTTATAGAAATCGGCTACATCTTCAGGCCATCCGGAAGCCTTGAATACACCAATATTTTTTCCGGAAGAAAAAATCAAAACTCCCGTCATCGTGGTGTTCACTCTCATGACAATATATGTCACGATATCCTCTTCGGGTGCGGTACTCCGGGGCATCAGTGTTGCATCAGGTTTGAAAAAATATCTCCAGGGTGTGTGGACTTTCCTGATTCTGGCGTGGTCACTGGTTGGAATCTCTTCATCGTGCACAATCGTCCCCCATTCGGAGAGCAAGGCATCGACCGCACCTTTTGATTCATGAATATTGTCAAAAAAGACATGGATCGCATAGTAATTCTTAAACTCCGGGAACACGCCGTATGCAACGTAACCTGCACCCTCTCCGCTGCCCCGCTCGTTCATCCTGGAGAGGGCCTGCCTGATCGAGGACCCATCCATCAACTCGCGTTTCCTGTCAATAACACCAATTATGCCACACATTGTTACCACGTATGCCCCGTTGGCTAATTATTATTCGGTTCACTATAATTTGAGTTGCTCGTTGATAAATCTCATCAATGGGGTACAGTGTACTTCCATCGATTTACTACTCATGTATATCGGAAGTTAGCCAGAAAGTATCTTGCTTTGGTCTTTGAGTGCGACATTTATTATAACTACCATAGATGGTAATCACCTTCCACCATAAAATCAGCCAATTTTAAAAAATAAGATTGTATTGCGGTCAATTTCTAAAATAAGCCAATAATTTTAGTTAATGGTAATGGTAGAGAGTAAATAAATATAAATAAGGTAAGGGTTTAGTTATTCATAATGTCAAGCAAGAAAGATGTCGACCTGATGCTCGAGCGTATCGATGCAGACCTTGTAAAGTTTGTACGCCTCCAGTTTACTGATGTGCAGGGGCAACCAAAGAATGCCGCAATACCTGTTGTACAGGTTGAAAAAGCTCTGACTGAAGGAATCTGGTTTGATGGTTCTTCCATCGAAGGTTTTACGCGGATCGAAGAATCCGATATGCTCCTAAAACCGGATACTGCCACGTATACAGTTCTACCCTGGAGGTCGAACGATGCACGTGTTGCACGGTTTGTATGTGACGTGTACACATATGGGAACAAACCGTTTGAAGGAGACCCGCGGTATATCCTGAAAAATACCATGGCAGAAGCTGCAAAGATGGGCTTCTCATTCAACACAGGTCCTGAACTTGAATTTTTCCTGTTCAATATGGTGGATGGGAGACCATCAACACAGTTCTCTGACCAGGGCTGTTATTTCGATCTCGCCCCGAACGATAAAGGTGAGAATGTCCGCAAGGAAATTGTGATGGCGTTAACCGAGATGGGATTTGAGATTGAGATGTCCCACCACGAGGTAGCGGCAAGCCAGCATGAGATCAATTTCAAGTACCGGGATGCTGTCACCACCGCCGATCAGATCATGACCCAGAAATTTGCAACCAAAGCAATTGCGCTGAAACATGGTCTTCACGCATCATTTATGGCAAAGCCAATCGGCGGGATCAATGGAAGTGGCATGCATACACACGGGTCGCTCTCAAAGGATGGGCAGAATGCATTCTTTGACCCGAAGGCCCCGAAACAACTGAGTGATATCGCACTCTATTATATTGGCGGGCTTCTGAAACATGCGAAGGCCATTACCAGGGTCGCAAACCCGACGATCAATTCGTATAAACGACTGGTTCCAGGATATGAAGCCCCATGTTACATAACGTGGAGCGATGCGAACAGATCGGCACTCGTGAGGGTACCTGCGGCTCGTGGCAATGGTACACGTGCAGAATTCCGCAGTCCTGACCCGATGTGCAACCCCTACCTGATGTTTGCCTGCATGCTCGCAGCGGGTCTCGACGGCGTCAGGAATAAGACGATGCCTCCCGAGGCTACGGATAAAAATATTTACCACCTGACTGCAACGGAACGGGATAAAATGGGTATTGAAATGCTTCCCGGGAGTCTCATGGAATCGCACGAATGCCTGATGAAGGACAAAGTGCTTACAAAAACTCTGGGTAATCATGTTATGGACAGCCTCACCTGCACCGCACAGATGGAGTCTGATGCTTTCCGTCTCGCGGTCCACCCGTGGGAACTCGAGCGGTACCTGGCGAACTATTAATTTTTTTATTTCATTGAAATGGATAATTATATATAGCCTACTAAATAGGATCCTTCCCTAGATTGGAATTATTCAAAAACCGGAACAACTCATGAAACAGCATGGCCATGGTGCTGATGAACATAGAGTCCCAAAGACAGGTGACGGCATTGTACCGTTGCGTGATCAATTATCGATCGGGAATGAAATCTGGCTTGAAATGGAACATAATGCAGATAATCCAATAATTCCCATGGAAACCTGTAAACGGAGACTTGTTTCGTTAGATGTAACTATGGATGATTTTGAACATGGATGCGACCTCTTTCGGAGTTGCAAAAATCAATCAGACCAATGCCTGAGGAATCGGGACCAAAAGAAAGGATCGGAATAATGTTCCAGTCAGAGAAATTTCGAAGAAAATTCAGGTGAGAAAAGAGATGGCAATTGACAGTGGAGATACCGCGTGGCTTCTCGCATCAACCGCCTTAGTGATGTTGATGACGCCGGGCGTCGGGCTTTTTTATGGAGGTCTTGTTCGTAAGAAGAATTTCATCTCCATGGTCGCGATGTCGTTCGTGGCCTTTGCACTGGTAAGTATCCAATGGATTATCATTGGGTATTCAATCGCATTTGGCGGAGATGTATCAGGGGCCATGGGAAATCTTACCCTTGTAGGACTTGAAGGTGTGGGGATGCAGCCGGGCCCCTATAGCGTTGCAATTCCCGGACTCCTCTTCATGGCATACCAGTTGATGTTCGCCGCTGTTACCATGGCAATCGTAACGTCAGGTATGGCAGAAAGGGTAAAATTGAGCTCTTTTATCCTTTTTGCCCTCCTCTGGACCACACTCGTGTACGATCCTGTCGCACACTGGGTCTGGGGCGGCGGGTGGCTGAGTTCACTTGGGTTCCTTGATTTTGCCGGCGGTTCAGTTGTGCATATCACGGCAGGGTTTTCAGCTCTTGCCATCGCCATCGTCATCGGTAAACGAGCGGGATTTGGGACCTATGCAATGGAAGCTCACAATATTCCCATGACCCTTCTTGGTGCGGGACTGTTATGGTTTGGCTGGTTCGGTTTTAACGGGGGCAGCACGCTGGCAGCCAATGGACTGGCTGTGAATGCACTTGTGGTCACCAATACCTCCGCCGCCGCCGGGGCACTGGCATGGTTGTTTATATCCTGGATCAGTGGTCATCCCAGTTCTCTGGGAATGGTGAGCGGGGCGATTGCAGGTCTTGGTGCTATTACACCATGCGCAGGATATGTAGGGCCTTTGGTCTCGATCCTGATCGGAGCAGTGGCCGGTATCCTCTGTTACCGGACAATGCTGTGGCGTATCAACAAGGGAATGGATGAAAGTCTCGATGCCTGGTCAGTCCATGGGATAGGAGGACTCTGGGGGACAATTGCCGTTGGTATTTTTGCATCCACTGCGATCAACAGCTACACTGGTCTCATCTACGGGAATGTCCACCAATTTCTCATCCAGGTTGGCGGAGCACTGTTTATTATGATCTACTCATTTGGCCTGACCTGGATATTGGCAAAGGTTATTGACAAGTACCTGGGCCTGAGAGTATCTGAGGAAGAAGAGTATGTAGGACTGGACCTCTCCCAGCATGGGGAACGTGCATAATCTGCGAAAGAGGGTGATGATATGAAGATGAGAAAAGCAATTATCCGTCCTGAACGCATTGATTTTGTCAAAAAAGCCCTCGAGAACTATGAATTTTATGGTATGACGGTTACCGAAGTGATGGGACGTGGAGATCAGAAAGGGATCACGCTGCAGTTCAGGGGCGGTACAATGGCCATCGATCTCCTTCCGAAGATATCTATTGAAGTTGTTATCAAGCATGAACATGCTGAAACGGTTATCCGCCTGATACAACCGGCAGTAAAAACGGGAAAAATGGGGGACGGAAAAATATTCCAGGTACCCGTAAAAAAAATGGTCCGCGTACGGACAAACGAAGTGGAGGCTTGATATGTAAACCATATCATCCTCCCAAACTCTCTCGTGTAGTGCTCACTACACACATTAATCCGGGGATTAGACTCCAACAATCCCCGAATTTATTCTGTTTTGCTTTTCATTATTAAAAATATGCCGATTGGCAAAAATTTGACCCGTCCAGAAATCCAGGTGGTATAAACACAATATAAATTATTTGTCATTAAATACCGGAAGTTTCAAGCCTCTCCAATCAAAATGATGCTTGTCTTCCTATGAACATACATTCACTACGTTCTCCCGGCCTTCTTATCGCCTGTATTGCAGTGCCTTTGCTTGCAGGATTAGCCGGTTCTATAGCCTCGATATCCTCAATTTCATCATGGTATACCACTTTAATAAAACCACCACTTACTCCACCGAACTGGGTATTTGGGCCTGTGTGGACAATATTGTATATCCTGATGGGTATTTCCCTGTACTTTGTCATCAGGGAAGGGACCGAAAATAAACATGTCCGGTTAGGAATAATGTTATTTGCAGGCCAGTTACTGGTCAATATTCTTTGGTCCTTCGTCTTCTTCGGTCTTCATTCTCCGATATTGGGCCTGGTTGCCATTCTGGTCCTTATTGCCCTGGTCCTCGCTATGATCTATTATTTTTACCTGGTCTCACGAATTGCAGCTGGATTACTGGTCCCGTATATTGTATGGCTATGTATAGCGACGTACCTGAATGTCATGATCCTGGTCCTGAACTAAACACTCAACCAGATTATTTTTTTTGTTTCCTGCCGTAGTACCTGACATGGTCCCAGGCGTTATGAAAATCTGAATATTCCTGATTTGATTCATCATATATGCCAGGTTGTTCTCTTTTGTACCGTATCCGGTCTTCACCCACCGGGCAGACCTTGATACAGAACCCGCAGGGAGAGATATAACGGTTTGAAAGTTCTTCAGAACGCGTGGTGCAGTTTTTCTTATCCGTAAGCCCGGCAGGATAATCCTCTTCCTGTAAGGCATTAACCGGACAGATTGTTACACACCGCATACAATGCGTGCAAAGGGGCATATGCATGACCACCCCTCCATTAATTTTTGCATGGGTGAAAATTGAAGTAAACCGTACCCGCGGGCCATACCCCGGGGTGAGGATCATATTGTTTACGCCAAAATTACCAAGGCCTGCAAGAAACGCAGCATGACGATGCGAGAAAAATGCCACCGGATTTTCTTTTAAAACACTGATTGATCCATACCCGTCCCTCGGTAGAGCGATTGAGGGGTAACCCAGTTCATTGAGCAGGATGGATATCCGGTAACTGCTCATGTCAAGCAGGTTATTCACTGTTTTATAGAGTTCATAGTAGAATATCGAAGGGGAAGTTTCAATGACGGGGAGACTCACCGGTATGCCAATGACGATGACCGTGTTTGTTTCCGGGTATATCGACCGGGGCCTGAATTGTTCAGGTACCCAAGGGTCAAAGAGCGGGTAATCCCACCTTTCAGCCGGTGCAAACCCGACAAGTGGTACATCAAGATCTCTACATTTGTTTTCAACAAGAAGCTGAAGCGGCAGGGTCATGATACCAGTGTATAGGGGGCAGGAGGTACATGAATTTTCACATTTCGGAAAGGTGGACCAGAGATTTTGTATCTCGTGCAGCGAGCTTTGAATAATTTCCGAAATTAAAAAATGCAATGCAAATGTGACTCTGTACCCGTAACACTAAAATGACCCGTTTCAATCTAATACCATGGATTTTCATTGAACAATCCTAAATTTTTAGGATTATAACTATTATTTTCCCCATTTTTTGGTGGGTGTGTAGTCGAAATTCCCGGCTGGATAATAGTCCCCTATACAGTTGTACTACGAGCTAGGTATCGTATGGTTGCATCTAATCCAGCCACGTTATGGGCCCCTAACCGAATAAACCAAGAGATTATAGGGCTTATTCAAAAATATGGCTGATAATTGACTATTCAATGATACGGACGAAAATACATGCAGTACCAACCCAAAATCCAGGCCCTGGTATTACGGGGGTTAATGAATGGTTGTGCAATGATGGTAACCCCCCTAATTTTTGGAATAAAGGGGCTGGAAAAGGCGGGATTTTTCCAGGATGATCAGGACTGAAGTGACCTCTCTATTGAAGATAGTTTTAAAAGTATATGGTTTCCCATATCGTACCCTAATAAAAATATCAAATAATATCCTCACGTTGACCCGAATTTGTGAAAAACCGTACAATATAAATCACACCTTGATTTCCATATTCACGGTACAAACAAATTACGTTTGTAAAAAACCTCCTCGCATTTCGCCCCTTGATTGATTTCCCCATCTTTAAAAAAGACACCCAGGTAGAGAAAACAGGTTAGACTAATATTACAGTGGAATCGAAACAGTCAAATAGTGTATAGAACGTTTCATCCGCGGTAGTTTTTTGCAATATTTTATATATATTATATTACTTATTTTACTCAAGTATACATTTCATTGTTGTTGCCCTTTTATCGTTTTCGTTAAACCAGATGCACAACGTACAGGTCTGAACTTGAGAACACATTTTTTTGGGGAGTAATGAACACTGCAGAAATGAATCAAGCCGGACCTTTTCCAAATAATAAAAATAGCCGCCCAGGAAATTTTTTTAAGTTACGGTGACAGAAATAGACAATTAATGAGTTCCCCAGTATCACGGTTTAGATATTATATCCTCATCCTTGCATTGGTCATTGCCACAGGAGTTGTTGGATTTATTATTCTCGAGGGACTTTCACCCCTTGATTCCATATATCTCACGATTGTCACCATCTCTACCGTTGGTTATGGTGATATCACGGCAAAAACAGATGCCGGCAAGATACTGGGAATATTTGTTATTCTTGCCGGCGTGGGGTCCTTCATTTTTGTCATTGCTAATTCAATTGAATTAACACTCGGTCGAAAAGAGGCGATTGCAAGGAACAGGAAAGTAAATATGATCGTAGGGGTGTTTTTTTCTGAGACCGGAACCCCGTTGATCAGAAAGCTGAAGGGTGCGGTAACCAGTAGCGAAATATTGAATAACTCTCTGCTTGTCCAACCGGATTGGGCTGAGCGGGACTTCCTAACCGCGAAAACACATCTCGGAAACTGGAACTATGATATCAATATCAACAAAATCGATCTGGTGGAAGTCCACCGGTTACTGAGGGGAAAACGGACCCTCCTTGTGCAACTCCTGCAGCACCCGGTCCTCTTTGAGCATGAGAAATTTACTGACCTCCTCAATGCTGTATTTCACCTTGAAGAGGAGTTATCGGCAAGGGATGATTTTTGGCAACTTCCTGAATCGGACCTTAACCACCTTGCAGGGGACACGAAAAGGGTGGTATCTCTTATTGTCATTCAATGGCTTGATTATATGTTTCATCTGAAAACGAATTACCCCTATCTCTTCTCTCTTGCAGTGAGGACCAACCCGTTCAGCAACTCAAGTTCACCCGTGGTCAGGTGAATAAAATGTGGGCCCGGACGGTATTATGGAATTTTCTGATAACCTCTTCATCTCATTCACTCATTTTTAATTCATCTTCCACCCCAAATTAGCATAAGAGTAACCCAAGAAGATTTCGTTTTTAGTAGACCCCAGGATTTATCAATACCGGGCCGTTAATGGTAGTGCCTATACATGTAACTAGGCAATGTTTCGATAGTGCCACAAAAAGAGACTCGTTCAATTCATTTCAATACATAAATTAAATATTATTAACGTGATATTGGATTACCCCCATACGAAATAACATCTACAAACCACACCGTTTTGTAGTCCACTCTTTTGTTGCACCACAGCGGCGGCATTTGGGTACCCCGTCAATCACTGAAATAATATGGTTTGAATTGCACCCTTTTTTCTGAAAGGCCGAAAGCAGGCCGCTCGTTCCGCATTTTCTGCACATTAACTTTCCCATTACCGGGGAAATATCGTGATTTTCTACACAGGTAGTTTCAAACTGTCCATTCGTTCTCCCGCATTTTTTACAGATTACTTTTCCCACCATTCCAGCAATATCATGTGTGCCGGAGCAGGAACTCCCAAAGTCTGAAACTCGTCCACATGCAGTGCATATTGTCAACCCCGGGAATGATACGATGTTATGGTTCAAAATTTACACCCGTGTAGTAGTACAGTACTTAAGGATAAGAATTATCCCTTTTTACTGGTCCCGACCCGCTGATCCCCCGTGACTATTTAATTTTAGGGTTCCCTTCCGACTAAATCAAACGGTATACTAAATGTATACCCGGTGTTGTGAAACATTCTAAATTCCGGTAGGTACATGATTTTTTTTCTTCCACCAAATGATAACTTAGATATCGCCTCATAGTTCGTTTGAGACCCGGGTCCAATGAATTTAAAAAGATAATTTGGAATTCACAAAATTACCGGTAACATTTAAAATATATCTGGTTAAGTCCAATTATCTGATGGGGCTGCAAAAATATGACAGATATATGCGATGACTGCTCGATATGTGAGAGACGGGAAACATGTGCAGGTACGAACAGGTTACGATGTTCCGCTTGTGGGTCAAGGGGAACAATTCAGAATATTTTCGATAAAAATGGCAAATTCGATACAATTGTGTTCTCAAAAGAAATTAGGATAGTCGAAGCTGAAGGCCATAGTGTACCTATATGCAATAAATGTGGGGCGATGATGGAACCAGAAGATGAAGGGAAGTAAATTTTAATTTTCAATTATGAATTACCAGGTAACCAATAAAGAGGTGATACATTTTTGCGGCCAATAATCAAAAACGAACAGCGCCCCGGCCGGGATTTGAACCCGGGTCAAAAGCTCCGGAGGCTTCTAGGATGTCCACTACCCTACCGGGGCCCAGTACAATGTACCCATTCATAATTGACGCGAATCATCGTGACATTGTCATGGAAGGGCTGTAGTACATTATTCATATAGTTATAAATAAACTTGCAATCCTAACGATAATCTATTCAAGAGTCTTAATTGTGATAACAAACGTATGAATACTATTCTAAAACAGGATGCCGATCTGCAGAAAATTTCGAATTGGTTTCACCACTAATAGGTTGAATTTATGACCGCAAAGAACGGTAATTCAAAAACAGAAATCACTACGAACGTTACTTCTGTCGTGGTTCAATATTTTTAAGAATAGCGGACTGTCCCCGCTACAGAAAAAAATGTGAATACAACCTGTGGAAAATCCATTCCTTATAAAACTCGTGTAATCCTGACAGGATCGGATATAATCCGATTACAGGGACCGGTTCAATGCAATGAATAATTAAATTTGAATAAAACCTCAGTTACATTGAATGCATCTCCGGATTCAATAAAAAATTATTATCATGAATGCCGGATATTGTAAAGGTGCCAGATCTTGCAGGCACCTTCATGGCTGACCATGCAGGGTCCGACTGGCGTTCTTGGGGTGCATACTTTACCATATAATTTACAATCTGCTGGTTCTGCGATACCTCTGAGCACCCTGTCACAGATACAGGCTGTATCCTTGGAGATATGTTTGAATTGTAGTTTGAATTTTTTCTGGGCATCATATTGTACGAATTGTTGTCTTAGTCGAAGACCTGACTGAGGGATTACCGGGAACCCACGCCACTCGACATCTGAAGGTTCAAATACACGATACATCAGGTCCTGCGCTTTCCGGTTTCCGTCATGGGTTACTGCTCTCGGATAAGCATTGTCAACCCGGTGAGTCCCTTCTTTTACCTGTTCAACCAGCATCAGGAGACCAAGCAGAATATCCTCAGCCTCAAAGCCAGCCACAACCTGGGGGACGGGGAACTCCTCATATTCGTGGTAACCCATCACAGTACAGACATGTCCGGGTAGGATAAAACCATGAAGTGCAGCTTCCCCCTGCTGAAGGAGCCACTTCATGGCAGGAGGGACAAGCCGGTGACAGGAGAGGATAGAAAAATTTTCTGGTGGATTGGTAAGCAGCGATGCGGCGACGGTGGGTGCCGTGGTCTCAAACCCGACTGAGATAAATACCACTTCCTTATCAGTCCTTTCTGCAATCTCTACCGCTTTATGAACTCCCTGGACAACCCTCACATCCCCACCGCATGATTCAAGAGAACCAATTGAACCCGGGACACGGAGGAGGTCGCCATAGGTGGCGATAATGCAACCCATTTTAACGAGTTCAAGTGCCGCATCGATCTCGCCTTGGGGTGTAATACAAACAGGACAACCCGGACCCATTACAATCTTCAGTCTTTTAGGCAGCACACTACGGAGCCCCGTCCGGGCAATGGCAGCCTCATGTGTCCCGCAGATATGCATGAAGGTGAGGTCGCGGTCCACCATCTGGTGGAGCTTTTCAGTAATCTCCTTTCCAACCACCATAATTCAACAGGTAGTTATGTGCTAATCCCATAAGAGTAATGATCATGTCCTGCTTTGGAAAAAAATGAACGGGCCTTTTTTTATGGCTCTATCCGATGTTTTAATGAAAACCACCTAGGACATCAACGGGCATAGATTCAGAATACGTAACCGTTCACGACGTCGGGTCTTGCCATCAGATTGTGCCTTGCCTGACGGGGTATCTGAACCCCATATTCTTAATTGCTAACGGCCTGGTAGAGTAACCCCGTGTAACGAGTATTCAGCAGATTATCAGGTCTTACGGTAATAAATTTCGGTTTTTTCTTTATACACAGAAAATAATTTCCATCAAATCTATCCATTTCAGCGGCTAAACCTAATTCTATATACCTATTCATACCAACCGGTTCCACCATTCACTATGCTTTGAGTCACAACATACTCTTTTCATGGAGAACCACCTGATGCAGGGCATGCGAACATCAACAACGACCTGGCGGCATTTGTTGAAACTACGATTCACCGTATTTCATATTCACGATAATAGTGGGAGAAAAGACCCACATAGTCCTGTATGAGATTGCAATGTCGATTTTGAAGTGGTGATTAAAGCGTTTCAACGAAACCATGCGACACGCCGCCGTTGAAATAAATTCATTTGAAAGTTTAGTCAGGAGTATAGCTCTAAATTGTCAAGTTAGAGAATGAGATGATCATAATAATATTGAAAGATCTATATATAATAACATCTAATATAATATTCATGTGCACAAAGTACCACACCCGAACAGGAGAAAAGGCTCGCGGAATGGATAGATCAGCATATCTGTCTCTTGGCGGCACTCTTTAATCAAGCGTCGTTTAAAGATTGTTTCTCTACGAAAACGCATAGCTGTGTGACCCACGCGTATGAGTACATCAAAGGTCTGATAACCTGCCCTCAAAAATGCGATTTGACACAAATTTCAGACCATTGCAGTGATAAAAACAATCAGGCCTTCAGTCATTTCTTATCACAATCACCATGGGATCACCGCACTCTTCTAAACTGGTTACGCGATAATGGAAGCCGATTTATCGGAAAAAACGGTGCTCTGGTAATCGATGAATGCGGCAATCCGAAAGCTGGTTCGAAATCTGTGGGAGTATGCAGACAGTACCTTGGAAACTTAGGGAAAGTAGATAACGGTCAAGTTGGAGTGTTTCTTGCATATGTAAAGAATGGAAATCGCCTCCTTCTTGACTTTCGGCTCTATCTTCAAAAATCATGGACGTCTATTCCTGAACGTTGTAAAGCAGCCGGTATCCCCGATATTGAACAAGTTTTCCGGACAAAAGCAGAACTGGCATACGAAATGATAGTCGAAGCTAACAACGCAGGAATTCACTTTTCACACATATGTATGGATGGTTTTTACGGCTCACAACCGTGGTTTCTCACGAAACTCGAATTGCTGAATCTGTTATATGTTGCCGATATCGGCTCAAAAGTATATGTATATCTGACCGAACCTGTGTATTCAATTCCACTTCGAAAAGGTAATCGAGGAAAAAAGCCATCGCGAATGAATGTTTTCAATACTTGCCGTGTTAGAGTGGATACGATTATGAAAACCATTACGCACTGGAAATATGTGCGAATTCGGAAATCAATGGATGGTTTTCTTGAAGTGAAATTCACCGTGATCAAAGTCTGGAGAATCGATAAAGATATTTCTAAACCCTTGCCTGTTTGGCTCCTTATTCGGAAAGAAATCGATGATTCTGACATAAAATATTCGTTCTGCAACGCACTTGAGATTCAATCGTGGGATCGCCTCGCTAAGATGCAAAGTGAACGATATTGGATTGAGCGTTCGTTCGAGGATGCCATCGCTCTGGCGGGGATGGCAGATTATCAGGTGAGAAACTGGAAAGCATGGCATCACCATATGTCTTTGGTTCTTGTTGCTATGTTTTTGATAACGAAAGAACAGCGTGTATTGCTGAATGAAGTCAAGGACGTATCGCTTCATGACATGGTTAAAATTATCGTTATACTGTTACCACTGAAGGTCCAGACCTCCCTTACAGTAGCACGAAGAATACTGAAGAATATCCGGAATAGAAGAGACTCAAGAATATCTAAAATGAAGCGGAAA
>JAPKXR010000164.1 GCA_026394715.1 Methanomicrobiales archaeon
TGGACCGATTTTTTCTTCGGCACACTTGGAGAAGAGGAGGGATCTCCGGTCTTTTACCCGATAAAAGGCAGCAGTCGTTTGCGAGACATCGCCGAGGCAGAGGCAATAGCCTCTATACCCGAAGGACAGGATAATCTTTTAAAGGGGTCTGTGATTTCAGTTCAGGTGCTGAACTGATGGTGGCACAATGTAGTGTATTCACTGGGGAATGTACAGAAAAATGCAATAGGTCCGGTCATGCCGGGCACATACCCGGTGGATTTTTCGAAATCGTAACCGACAGAGGCCTCAACTGCCTGCTCCAGATTCTCGTTTTTGCAACGTGACGTGAAAGAGATTGTTGTCAAGTTTAAGAATTTTCACGTCATACCCTGTCCGTGAAAACGGAATTTCGATCATATCTGTCTGGTCACGGCGGACAATAATTTCAACTACCGAATCAGTTGGGGCATTTTTTAAGAGCATCTTCAACCGGATCATCAGATTTGTACAGGTGAAACCGGAAAAATCCGGTATCTTGCTTTTATCTGCCGTCATTTCCAACCCAGCTTAAAAGAACAATATTCTCTGATGGTTTGCCTGCACACTCTTCAGTGAATTGAAAAACAATTGTCCAAGTTCTGCCACGCCAATATCGAGTACCGCAGTCATCTCCCTGTTTTTTGCGATACCTCGCTGTTGGAGTGAAGGCTGGAAAACGTAGAGCTGGAGGTTCTCGCTTCCGGCAATCGCATTGATCACTTCCTGCAGGTTAAAGTACTGCGTATCCTTACTCAACTGGTGGGTGCCGGTAAGGGCATACACTCCATCTTCAATGAAGATCACATTGGTCTGAATTCCGTTGTGTGCACATGCAATCGCAAATGAAAGTGCGCCGAATGCATGCTCGGTTCCATAGGGTGACCGGGTGATAAGAATCGTTATCGGTGGCGCATTGCCTTTATCCGATCCCGCCAAGATTGTCGGCTTCCCTTTTTTTACCAGCTGAATAGATGCAACATTTTCCCCAAGGATAAGGTGATTACGATCAAACCTGGCAATCATCTCATTAATGTTCCGGATTTTGAACGGTTTTATCGTGCAGGTTGAGATGACTAATCCCTGCCCGTCATCCCATGTACTATACCCCCGTGCAGCTGCACACCGGCTGCATGCAAGCATCTGGCAACGCAGGTTTCTCTTGGAGGCCAGTTCTACCAGATCTTCAAGCCCTTTACCAATATTATCAAACTCAGTCGGGCTCTGGCTCATATGTCCAGAATGGACACCGTCAAGATATGCATAGAATTCAATATCTGCCTGCACTTCAAGGGCTGCTGCCAGGCACTGCACCGCAGAGAGGGATGAACGGTGCATATAGGGTGATTCGAGATGAAGGTACCCGATGGTGCTGGGTATAGGCTGCTCATGCTGTCGTGCAATTTTCACAACATCCCGCCAGAACGATGTCTGCCCGTTTATGCTCAGGCTATTGTAATCGATAACCTGTTCGGGGTATTTCATTTTCAGGCGTTCAACGGAAATCCCCCTGAGGTCAAGTTCCTGACGATCGCAGATGATTTTTACTGATGGCAGCAAGAGAATTATTTCCCACACCTGCTGTGTCTCGGGTTCATGCAGGCTGTATAATGCGTCCCCGGTAATCAGGAATGTAAACACATTATCTTTAGGTTTTGCATGGTGCCGCAGGGTTTCGGGATATAATTTTACGAAGAAAAATTTCAGATTTTCCTCGATCCAGCTCAGACGTTCCCGGGTTATCGATGTTCCGAGGAGAAAAAAATGGGATGTCATGACAGGGCTCTTTTACTATGTTTTTAAACTTGATAATTTATGGGTTATGTTAACTATATTTTGTTACTTTTTAGCGAGGCGGATCTCCCATACACCGGAGGCAACCTTCTTTGAATCGATCATCATACCATTATCCCGTGCAAACTGGGGTATCGAGGTGGTAGCCGCCGAGGGATGATCGCAGGTGATGACCAGTTCATCCGATTGCTTCATAGATTTTGCTTTTTTTTGCACAACGAGCAGGCAGTACGGGCAGACTTTTCCGGTAATATCGAGATTAATTGTGACCATAATTTCACTGGTGTCTGAATAAAATCAGGTTCTTCATGCAATACCAAGTCCTTTCAGGAGTGCAACGACCCATCCGGATATCCACATGGTGAATACAACCGCACCAATACACATTCCGACCACAAAGATGAGTGATTTGATGTTACCTTCCGACGTCATAACAAGCTGTCGTAACGGACAGCCCCCGAGCAACACCCCAATGACGCCAACTGCGATTCCTCCAATTACAGCAAGGACGATATATGCGGCGATTGTTAAACCCGCTGGGGCACCCGGGACTGGGGTCAGACCACTGGTCATTAACCAGAAGAAGTGCTCAAACGCGGAAGGGGT
>JAPKXR010000254.1 GCA_026394715.1 Methanomicrobiales archaeon
ACAACATACAAAAGGCTTCCGATCACACGTGGGCGACGGAGAATATATTCAGGAAAAATATTAGTATCGATAAGAAACATCAGGCTCCCCGCCACTCCAGGGCCTTATGCTGGAGTTCCACGGACGAGTACCGGGTGCCAAGTTCTTCAAGTGTCCCTTCAGCAGCACAACGGAACGGTTGAGACGATCTCTTTTTCGAACGCTTCACGAGTTCATCAATATAATGAATCGCATCTTCGCGTAAATCCGGGGGCAGGGTCTGGAGCTTTTCTTCGACGGAACCGGATGATAATGACATTGTATCAATATTCTATGGATTCTTGGGAAATACAATTCTTTCGCATGAGCAATCGAAATGAAGGGGTACATCCGTTTTCATAATCGCACCGGAATCAGCAACCTTCCGTTCGTAACTATCAGCCCATGGCCCGATAGTCACCATGTTGTTGACGTCAACAAAATGGTCTAAAATTGAGAAGTTTGAGTTTTTATACGATTCTTTTGCTTTTCCGATTACGTTCTGGAAATTCCGCCTAGATATCAGAAACTCTGATGCAGCACGATCCGCATCAAAAATTTCAGGCAGGTTTTCCTTGGGCATTCAGTTCTCTCATCCTCATATTTCTATTTCAGCCATTGCTTCCGGTACTGGAATTGTCAAGACGCTGTCGAGATGATGCACAGTCAAGGATCTTCCCAACACCCACTACGGTCCTTTCCTCAAGCACCCGGGCCTCCACAGTGGGCTGCCCCGGCACTTCGGGGTGAACTACCCGGAATTTCCAGGTAGTTGCCGGACACATATGATACTCACTCATGCGGAGCCTCATTTCTCCTTTGTTTTCCTCCGGGGAGTGTTTTTACTTCCTCAACTATACGGTCAAAATCGCTGGAGGGCTCAGTTGCCTCTCGGAAACGGCGGTGTTCCTCATACCGTTCAAACTCATCTTCTGCCTTTTTCTTCGCAAGGTCAGCAGAAATAGTCCCGGTAGACGAGAGGACATTTCGATCATTGAGCCGGATAAAACCATCGAGTTTTTTTAACCAGTCCTGCATTGACATCGGTTTTCGCTGGCGTGCCTGCGCCTCGGCAAAGTCAAGGTACTGGTTTACAACCAGGTTGAGATCCGTGATCTCATCCTCGGATAGATAGTTTTTTGCAACGGTAACATCCGTTTTCTGGATACGGCCTTTTGGTCCATGCTTCCATGCAGTGAGACCCATATGTGGCTGTTCTGCCTGGGCACGTTCCGCGATAAGTTCCGCTGCAGTGTGACCGTGAATTGCCCAGTGCATTTTATTCTGGACCGTTGCAAAAAAGTCCAGGGTAATCTGGTGATGGGAGTCGTAATCGATACTGGTTGCATAAATATCCGTAATCTTCTGGTAGAATCTTCTCTCTGATGCACGAATATCCCGGATACGGGAAAGAAGCTCATCGAAATAGTCCTCGCCAGTACCCTTCCCCGCTTTGAGCCGGTCATCGTCAAGAACAAACCCTTTCGTTACATATTCATTCAGTTGCCTGGTTGCCCACTGGCGGAATTGGGTACCGCGGTGAGACCGGACCCGGTAACCAACTGCAAGGATTACGTCCAGGTTGTAGAAATCAACAAGCCGTTCGACGCTCCTCCCCCCTTCCATCTGAACTATTCGGAATTTCCGAATAGTTGCTTCCGGGTCCAATTCCTTTTCTTCGTAGATATTCCGGATATGTTCATTAATTGTCGGGACAGACTTTTCAAACAAATCCGCGATGAGTTTCTGGGTTAGCCATACGGATTTCTGGAAGAGGCGCACCTGAACCCGGGATTCTCCATTTTCAGTCTGGTATATCAGAAACTCTGACGCAGCACGATCCGCATCAAAAATTTCAGGCAGGGTTTCCTTTGGCATTCAGTTCTTCCTTACGTTTGTGGCGATATTCTTCATCGTTACTGGTACTGAAATTGTCCAGGTACTACCTGGATTATGCCCGGTCAAGGATCTTCCCCACATTCTCGCCGATCCGATCCTCAAGCACCCGGGCCTCCACATTGAGCCGTTCCAGCTCTTCGTTCAGCTCTTCCAGCCGCTCGTAGAAATCCCCGTCATCATCGTCCCGTTCGGTAACCCCAACATACCGTCCCGGGTTCAGGCTCCATCCCTGTGCTTCGATCTCTTCGACGGTTGCAATCTTGCAGAGTCCTGGAACATCCGCATACGTTCCTGCAGGGAACTTCTCTGTAATCGCTGCCTGACTCTCGCAGGTAAATTCTGGAGGGAGTCCACGGTAGAGCCGTACAATATTTGCCAGGAACTCACACTGTTCAGGAAGGAAGTCCCGGTGGGCACGGTCTATCTGGTGGAACGTGTTTCGGGCATCAATGAAGAGCACGGTGCCGTTTCTTTCCGTTCCCGGTTTTACCCTGTCAAAGAACCAGAGCGTGCAGGGGAGCGTGACCGTGTAGAAGAAGTTCGGGCCGATGCTGACCATCACGTCCACGGCCCCGGACTGGAGCAGTTTCTTCCGGATCTCAAGTTCGGCTCCACGGGCATCGGCGGCCGAGTTCGCCATCACAAACCCTGCCCGCCCATTGTCATTAAGGGAATGGTAAAAGATCTGGATCCAGAGGTAGTTCCCGTTGTCAGTCGAAGGGATGCCGAGCCGGAACCTCGGATCATCCCTGATCCGTTCCTTGTCAATGCCTGATACATTGAATGGTGGATTTGCCATCACAAAATCAAATTTTCCCGGGCTTTTATGGATGTCCTCGTAGTAGGTGTTTCCCTCCCTGATGTCCCCGGAAAGGCCGTGGACGGCGAGGTTCATCTTGCAGAGCTGGAGCGTGGTCTCGCCTTTTTCCTGGCCGTACACCGAGATCTCGGATGCAGGGTTCATCTGGTGGCGCTTGACGAACCGGGCACTCTGGACAAACATGCCGCCCGAACCGCAGGCGGGATCATAGATCCTTCCATGGTACGGTTCGATTACATGGACAATGAGCTGGACAAGACTGGTCGGGGTGAAAAATTCCCCGCCCTTCTGTCCCTCTTTCATCGCGAAATTGCCGAGGAAATATTCGTATATTTTCCCAAACGAGTCCCCTTCAAGGTCGTCGGGAATTGATGAGAGGATCCTGATCAGTTCAAACAGGGTCTTGTTTTCAATCTTCTGGTAGTTCTTCGGCAGGACACCACGCAGGCCCTCATTTTTTGCCTCGATATCCCTCATCGCCTCGTTGAGTGCCTTCCCGATATCGGTCCCTTCCGGGAGAGTTTTGAGGTATGAGAACCGGGCTTTTTCGGGGATATAGAGGCCGATTCTTGACTGGAAATCTGCCTCTGATGGAGAACGCCTGCTTGACGTCGTATAGGTGGCCTGGATATCCGAAACAACCAACTGGGTTTTAAAATCTGCATACTTGAGAAAGATGAGCCCGAGAACCGGTACGGAATATTCTGATGGTTTCAGGCCGGAATTGGCCCAGAGCTGGTCGGCAGTTGCCCAGAGCTTGTTCTCGATTTGGTTGTTCATCGAAGTCATGCGGTAGGAGTGGATTTGGATTAAAGATGGATAAATCACATGGGTTCGAAATTCAGACACTTCGTTTATTATTTTCACCTCACCCCGTTCCCCTCGTTCCACTCGCGTACCAGTTTCGTATAACACCGTTCACAAATTCCCACCTGCGCATCCTTACACCGGAACACAGCAGCACCTCCATGACAGACATCACACGTCGACCAGGCTTTCTTCACCCGCTCGAACTCCCGGTGGTCAAGAAGGCCCGGCAACGGACTGACATTCGCAGTCTTTCCACCCCTTTGCAGAACTTTGCATTGGCCTTTGCAAACCAGTCTGGCGATGGTTGAAGCGCTATTACCAGTACCGGACTCAGGCTGCAACTTCCCGGATATCTTTGCATTTTGCTCCCGATCACAGACACCCGGAACAGCACCTGATCCTTTTATCGGAGTGCTGTGTGTTTCTGAGTAAAGATGTAAAGATAGATCTAAAGAGGTGTCTTTAACAGTATTACATCCTGCAACAGGAGATCCGGGACCGCGAACATCACCTCCTTTGTTTGCATCACCCGTTTGCAAACCCGGTGCAAGGGTGCAAACATCATGCGGTCCCTTCCTGTCATCCGGCCCCTGCACTTCATCATCAAGCCAGATCTGTGGCCGGGCAGACCAGGTCTTGTAGAGGACCGGATCGAACGAGAAATAATGTTCCCGGTGCTTCAACTCCACCCCGTACAGGTCCTCTGCCACCGTCGCATCAATGTAACTGACTGCCGGGCACTTGTCAAGGATACCAAGGTGCATCCCCTTGTAATTCTGGTAACCTTTCAGCATGCGGTACACCTGGTGGTACGAGAGCCCGAGTGCGTCCTGGAGGTGCTTGATCGTAAACACCTCTAGCCCCATCGCAACGATAGTCGAAAGGGCTGCCGCTTCGTTCCGGGTCTGCTTCGTCTCCTGTGACCCCGTCTCACCGGCAAGCTCCAGGAAGAGATCCCGGGCATATAAAAAATCCTCAACGGTGGCGAGCACGCTCCCCTGCGGGTCCCGCTCCCGCTGCATGAACAGGAGCCGGGCATGGCACTTGATCAGGTCGAAGAGCATCCCGGGGTTCCGCCGGTTCTGAGCGGTTGAAAAGTGGATCTGCGGCGCATAGGGGATGCGGACGTGGAGCACTTCCTCCTTCACCAGGTCGAAGATCGCCCGGCAGACCGGCACATCCGGGTCCTCTCCAGATGACGCCGCCCGGGCCTCGGCGTCCTTCTGGTGAGCAAGGACTGCCGTATCCTGGTCCTTTGAATCATCAATCCAGACGCAGAGCATCCGGTTCATCACCTGGTCATCGCCGGCCGCCTCCACCTTCGCCAGCCACCAGACGCACCGCTCCGGGATCTTGCATATCCGGACCTGCCGGTCGCTCGTCAGTGTCCGGTGCTCGATCGGTTCACGGAAGTTCGCCGTCGCTGACTTGAGTACTTCCTGCAGGTCATCAGAGAGGGTGACATCATCAAAGAGGAGCACCGTCCCCGCCTTCAGCGGGTGGTAGTAAAGGGCCTTGTCGGAGACCGTCCCCCTGATCCGGTACTGTTCCGGGACCAGGTTGATCATCGTCCGGCAGGCATGCGACTTCCCCTTCCCGGAATTCCCGGAGATGGCAACATGCAACCCGTGGGTGTTCTCCACCGACTGGGAGGCCACTGAGAGAAGGAGACACGCGGCAACCACGTGGTCCCCGATATGCTCCCGCGAAAAGACATCGAGGATGAAACCGGGTGGATCTCCCGACTGTAAGATCTCCCCGGCCACCAGCCGGGCCCCGGTCGGGACAGGGTCTGTTGGTAATGGGGGAGGTGATGGGAGTCCTTTCGCCAGTACACCAGCTCCCGGTAGTGTACCTCCTTCAGATGGGACAGGGGATTGTCCCTTTGGCCACACCCGCTGCTTCAACTCCCCTGGTCCGAACATCCCCTTAAGCCGGGGCCACAATTGTGTTCCCGGACCACATGATGCATGGTGGCAACCGGCGAAAATCCCCCCTTCCCTGAACTGGACGGCAAACGCCCCGTCCTTGTGAGCCGTAGAAAAAGGGCATTCTCGGAGGGAAAAGAGCGTTCCCCCCTGCCAGGGCCGCTCCGAACGGACACCGATCCCGTGCTCCGACAACCATGCACCAAGGTTGATGCCGCCGCTCTTTGCCCGCTGGCCAACGTCCGGATCGGTCCGTGGGAAAAAACCGGACAACGTTCGCAGCAGGTCCACGGAGAGCAGAACAACCGGGTCCGGTACCGAGATCAGCCGCGAACGCCGGTGGGGCCGTTCTGTTGTATTGTCCCCCTTCCGCGAGATCGTCCCGTAGAGCTTCCAGATCCGGCCTGCGTTGAAGTTCGCCGGGTCCACCACCACCGCGTCGTCCGAGAAGAGCAGGTCAAGCGCTACGAGGCAGCCCTTGATGAGAGCAGTCGCCGCCTCATCATTGGGCAGGTCGATGCGGTAGAGGAGATGGGCCCCGTTTCCGGAATCCGCCCGGACAGGTTCCGGGAAACCTTGTTCAGAAAGCCATGCGGCGATCTGTTCTGCCCGGGCAAGCGCCGCATCGTGTTCCCCATCCGTCGAAGATACCCCGCTTGGCCGGACCGGGTCTAAGTCTATGGGGAGCCATCGCCGGGAGAGCACGTCCCCGTCACCGGTCGTCGGTGTCTTGTACCCGAGGTTCATCTTCACCCGGTTCGACCGCCGTGAAAGGAGGGCAGGCTTGATCGTGTTCAGGGTGACATAAATCCCGGAGACCTCGGAAAGGCCGTCCAGGACACAGGCCTTCTCTGCGAGCAGGCCGAAATCGTCGAAATACCCGCTGTGCACGGAATGGTCCGTAAGGGCCCGGAGTTCGATTATGCCATCCTTTGGAAAGAGAGTGGTAAGGGACCACTCAATCCCGCCGGTCATACCATGCCCCCGTCCGTATCCGGGCGGAGCGGGAAGAGCGGGGCCGATACGACTTCGCCATCCGCAACCTTCCGGAAGCTCATGAACGGGATGATGTAATACCCGGCCCGTGTGAAGATGAGGACCGCCTTGCCAGCCCGGTTCATCGCTGCATGCCCCTCGATGGAAAGGGCCTGCGTTTGTCCGCCTCCGGGACGGATCTTCCGCCTGACCTGGACCACCGGGACCACCCGGCCCTGGAAGATAAGCGCCTTCGCATCTTCCGGGGCGATGCGGTATGATTCGCCCTCGACTTCGATAAGAACGGTGTCGTTCTCCCCGATGGAGATGGTGCCGGGCTCATTCATGCCGCTCACCCCGGACCTCGTGCTTAATGGTAATGAGGTAACAATGACCGGAAGTCCTTCGTACCCGGACCTCGGCGATGGAGTCACCATACTTCCTGACCTCCTCTGCGACGGTCTGCGGGATGAGGTAGAGCGGCACCGGTTCCGTAGTATGGGATCCGAACGCCATCAGCCCACCTCCATAAGCCCTGGTTGCAGGCCTGGCACCCATATGTTTTTTACCATTCGGGGTGAGGATACCTGAGGCTCCTTCGCACCTGACGTTGTGGAAGATGTACTGGTCCCGGGGGAGCCCGCTTTGTTCTTCTGCACTTCTCCGTTCACAAATTTGTAGAGCCCGTTCCGGAAAAAGAACTCACCATCGCCTGTAAAGCCGGTACGGCGTTCACAGGCCCCGGTTGATTCCCGGCTGACCGCGTGTTGTTCCATGTTTTTTTCATTCCTGCAAAAACTGGCAATTGCCTCTTGCAGGAGAACGTGGCAAAGATGCGGATATAAGGCTGAGCGGGAGGTACTTTGGAAATGAACGGGACGGTTAAATGTAACGGTAGCATATAAAGGGGGAGGAGGTCTTTTTTGGCAATCATCGCCTGGAAACGACTGCGGACCGGGGTCCCGGGTTTCCCGCATCTCGTGCTATTCAACTGGCAATCGATAATAACCGGTTAAAACGAACACCCGGGCTTTTTTGGCATAGGAACGATTCTGCCGGAAAAAATATCTGATCATATGGTCCTTGGAAAATCAGATCACGTTGGTAACAGGATTACATTCGGTGCACATTATGGGAATTCGAATACGATTCCTATCCACCTATGGCATATATTCTCCTGGATCACGTTTATGGGGAGTTTTATGCGGTGTTCTACCAGCTACCTCCAGGTGGTTGGCAATGGGATAGCCCGGGTTGGCGATACCATCTGTACTGGCAGGCAGTAACAACCAGATGGCGGTCCACCGCACGGGAAAAAAGAAACAGTTTGGGCCACTCCGGGAATAACCAGGATTAGTCCATTCACATTTAATTATCTCTGCATTCCAACATAGTTGGTACAGGAGATGTCATGGATACCGGGAGCGTCATCAAATCTCTCGCAAAATCACTCGGGGCAGACTATGTTGGTATCGCGGACCTGACCGGGGCCCGGGATTTTATTCTCAGCCTGGGCGGACCAGAGATCGCAGCGTACCCGACCGGTGTAACAATGGGGATTTCCCTTCTCGATACCCTCGTGGAAATGCTGCCTGACCGGGAAAGAAACGGGGGAGGTATCCTTTACCGGCACCATGCCTATGATGTCGTGAACGCTGTTCTCGATCATATGGCGCTGCGGGTGGCAAATGTACTCCAGGGGGCAGGGTTCAGGGCTTTTCCGGTCGCTGCATCCCGGAGGACGGATGACGCCCGGATCTGCGGGCCCTTTTCACAGAAGCTTGCGGCTCATCTCGCCGGTCTTGGGTGGATCGGCAGAAATTGTCTCCTTATTACACCTGACCATGGGCCGCGGGTCCGGTGGGTGACGGTGCTCACCGATGCACCCCTTGCACCAACCGGAACACCCATGGAAAGCAGATGTGGGGAATGCCAGGCATGTGTAGATGTCTGCCCGGTGCAGGCATTTACCGGTCGGTTATTCGACAAAGATGAACCGAGGGAGGCCCGGTTCGACGCTAGCGCCTGCGACCGTTTTTTCAAAGCTGAAGAGAGGCGGACTGGTGTATCAGTTTGCGGAATGTGTCTCTGGGTGTGTCCATACGGACGGGTAAAAAATTGCACAGGTTCCTTATTGTGATCGAGAAAGCAGAGAACAATTATTCAAACATGATTCCCCCGATCTTACCCAGGGTTCTCACACCAGGAGCAACCCTGGAAGATCCCGAGGTGGTAATGCATGAGGCGATTGATCCCCCTCGTCCATGGACTCGTAGAAAACGGGATGCCAGTCCCCCGGGGGGTCTTATTCATCGGACTCCCTTGAAGCGGTACAGAAATGACATCGCAAGGGGTAATGAAGGGAGACTATGAGGTAATCTGCCGAGGCTCCATGACCACCGTCACGACTTTCCACTGGATCGCCCTCCTGTCTGCAAAAGACCAAAAAAACAGCATTCCTGGATGGAAATTGTGGGTTTTGTGTAACCCGGGAAAGGGGTAAACACCAAATAAACCCCAATTATAGGCAGGATCTGACTAAAATGTCCCAATTTAGCCTTA
>JAPKXR010000123.1 GCA_026394715.1 Methanomicrobiales archaeon
TTCGTCCCGTTTTTGAAAATTCGAGCTGTAATACTAAGGCAAGTTGGAATTATGATGTAATCCTTAAGCTAACTCCTATGCATGGGTATCACACCCCTATCATTCCAGAAAGTTCAACCTGGAACATATACCATTGAAATCAGAATGGAGGGGTACACCCCGTACACAACAACCGGACAAGTGATAGCCGGTCAGAACATCCAGCTCAGCGCGGCATTATCCCCGGTGCTGGTCGCCACACCTACGAAAAAAGCGGCTGCAGAACCGTTTGTCCTGGTCATTGCACTGGGAATTCTCTGCCTTGCTGGATATCTCACCCAGCGGCGCTGAAACATGGGGTATCCACGAATGGTCTTACACCATAGAAACACCTACTTTTTTTTATCACCCACCAGACATCCGGTCGCATAGGTGTCCCCATTATCATAGAATAATTTTCATTCAGTATCTGCTATTTTTTCCTGATGAAACAGGGTTGTAAATTCACTTTCCGCCCATCGAGAGTAGATCCCGATATGCCGCGCGATCGAAACCCCCTCGATAATAGTTACTGCACCTGGCCTGAAACGCCTGGCAGGACAGCGATTAGGGATGAGCCGCCATTTACAATCCCGATGCCTTAAATACGGAATTGAACGGGTGCAATTACCTGGGTGACAAGAATTACCCGAAACTTGTATTGTCGAAGGAATATCCGGGCAACGGTTGTCTTCACCTCGATTGAGGCAGTGGAATCGCGAAAAAAATGAACGGGGGAGGTTTGTACCACAAAAAAACAAACTGCTATATCATCTCCAGACCGAAAAGATATAGTCTCTATGAGCTGGCTGAATTATATCCTGCTGGGTGTTTCGATCATCGCCATCCTTTACAGTTACTATGTTGGAAGTACCACCGGTGTCGTCATCTGGGCAGTTGTACTTGGATTGAATGTTGCATTAGTCCTGGTGGAACAAACGAAAAAACAGAAGACGACGTAAAGTCCCAATTGCGAATCCCGACACGAGCGAATTTCTTTTTCCAGGAAATATTAGCTTTTTTAATTAGGTCCAGCACGCAGATCTCGAAATTTTGGACTTAATAATTTATTTTCTGAGCTGAAAACCGTGTGGGAGCTTCAGGTGAAATGATACCCCGAAAAAAAGATTGTCAGATCATTTCAGCACGAATAATCGTCACGTTCTGCAGTGGCCTGTCATTTGGACTACCGGAAGTCTGCACCTTTCCAATCGCATCCACAACATCCATACCCCCGACAACGCTCCCGAACACCGGGTAATTCTGGTCAAAGGTGGGCCGGACGCTGTTGTCCACGAGATTGATGAAGAACTGGGACCCCCCCGTATTTGGACCCGAATTTGCCATTGCGATAGTCCCCCGTACATTCTTGTTATGGCTGGTAAACTCATCGGGGATTTTGTACCCCGGGTTTCCTCTGCCGGTACCCGTCGGATCTCCGCCCTGGATCATAAACCCGTTAATAACACGATGGAAAATTACACCGTCATAGTACCCACTCGTTACAAGCGACTCAAAATTGCCGGCAGTGAGGGGCATATCAGGGTCAAGAGCAATGGTAATGTCTCCCATGGTCGTCTCGATCTTCACATGTTTCGGTCCTTCTGCCGGGGTTGATGTGGACCGGTTCGCGTTCAGGGTGGGGACGGGAGTTATGGAGGAGGTCCCCGCCTGGGTCATGAAAGGTGTTGCAACGGCGGTCCCGGGTTGCGTTGTGACCGGAGTTGCCGCCTTGTCTGAAACCGTGGACTGCGTGCACCCTGCAGAGAACACAAGGGCTGCAATGAGAAGTGCAATGAAAATACACATTTTTTGAGATGACATATATATTCAGTTAGGATGGCCTGAAAAATAGATATTGCGGGTGAACCCCGGGGATATCCAGTCATTACCTGCCGGACATGCAGGTACCGGTCCGGGGTATTATGTAGGTGATGCGGGGGGCAGGGCCCGCATCGACTGGTACATAAAAAATCCCACCACGCCGAACGTGATGACCGGCGAGACCCAGTTCGGAATGTGGAACCCGAAACTGTCAAGCAGCATGATAATCCCGAGGAAAAATACCGAGTACATCGCACCATTTTTGAGGTACTGGTATTTTTTAATGTTATCCACGTTCCGGAGTGTGAGTTCCCGGACAATGAATGCACCGATACCATTCCCTATCAGGATAAGCGGTACTGACATCGTGAATGCGAATGCCCCGATTACCCCGTCAATGGAGAACGTGGCATCGATCACTTCCAGGTAAAAGATCTTGCTCACATCCGACATATCACCCTTGAGCAGTTTTATCTCCGCCTGCTCAGCATTCTGCCGGAACCCGTGGACGATGAAGAATTCAGTCGAACCCATAACCGCACCAAATGCCATCAACGGGTTCCACGCGAGGGCAAGCCAGACAATTGCGGCAAGAAGAATGGAAACAACTGCGAAGCACCAGACCCCTTTGGATGCAATATAGCGCTCTCCCCGGAGCCCGAAATTTTCTTTTCGAGAAAGAGCCAGTGAAGGAAAAGGAAGATCAGGAACGTCCCTCCACCACTCAGGAGGACCGGGGCTGATTGCTCGATCGCTTCAAGCACCAGCGGATCGCTTGAGAAGGTCGCAAAGAATGCTCCGGCCGGACCAAGTGCAGGAGTGGACACCCATACAATGAGCCAGGCAGCAGGCCCCGAATGGCGAAAACGGCGAATAATAAACCCCATACCAAAAGCCATTGTCGTGCCCTTTCACTCATGGTTGAGAGGACTTCGGCATTGATAATGGCGTTATCAATACTCGTGATCGTCTCAAACAGGATAAGCCCGGCAAGTATGAGAATTATTCCAGTAAAGTCCATGGTCTTTGCATATAATCTGGTTTGAGATCTCATATCAATATATTCGGAACGCAGTGGAACCGGACGTTGCAGATATTACCACGCCTTGGGGAATGCAGGACTGAAAGGTAACTTTCTTACACAGGAGCCTGGTGCCAGTCCCCGAATGGCCAATTATTATCTATTCCCTTCAAATCACCGATTGAATTTCAGTTTGGTGCTTTGCGTTATCAAGGATGACCCTGATAAATACGTTAATGGAAAATAATTACCATTCCCGATTTTACCCAGGTATCATTCAGTATTCCCATTACAGGAAACCTATAATTGAGATTCTGACATACTAACAGGCACTGATAAATGTCCATTACCTACGAGCTTATCCTCATTGCAATCCTGATCATTATAAACGGCCTCCTGGTGATGGCCGAATTTGCGATTGTCGCCGCAAAGAAATCACGCCTTTTGCATAAAGCTGAACAGGGTGACAAGGACGCGGCCGATGCCCTTTCACTCGCAGAGGAACCCACAAATTTCCTTTCCACGATCCAGGTTGGCATCACGCTTATCAGTATTGTTATCGGGGCGTTCGGCGGTGCCACCACAGCCGAATCACTAAACCTCATAATAAAAGGGATTTCCCCACTTGCCCCGTATAGTGAGGCGTTAGCACTGACAACAGTAGTCATTGTGGTCACCTATTTTACCCTGCTGTTCGGAGAAATCGTCCCGAAATGGATTGCAATGAATGACGCGGAGAGGATCGCCGCGAGAGTGGCAAGACCGGTTCGCCTGCTTTCACTGGCAATGTACCCCGTAGTATTATTCTTAAGTTATTCAACCGAGGCGGTGTTACGGGTGTTCCGCCTGAAAAAAGGCACTGAGCCACTGGTAACAGAGGAGGAAATAAAAATCCTTATTGAACAAGGTGCTGAGGCAGGAGTATTCGAAGAAGCTGAAGCTGACATGGTGGAGGGAATTTTTAACCTTGCAGACCAGAAAGCAGGGCGGTTCATGGTCCTTCGTCCTGACATGGTCACACTGGATATCAATGAAGACCCGGAGAAAAACTGGAAAATTATGGTTGATAGCAGGCGATCATTTTTCCCGGTCTATCGTGATGAGCTTGATAACTTCCTTGGGACCGTCGCAATCAGGGATCTATGGGTCCAGATAGTGGAAGGAAAGCAGATGGATATCGAGTCTGCGATCACTACACCCCTATTTATCCCGGAGAGCATCCCCCTGCTCAAACTGCTTGATTATTTCAGAACAGAAGGGTTACACATCGCAATGGTGGTTGATGAACTCGGCAATATCCAGGGTCTCATTACCCTCCACAATATCCTCGAGGCGATAGTAGGTCGTCTCCCAACAGAGGATGAACCCGGGGAGGCCAAGATCATTCTACGTGAGGACGGGTCATGGCTCATGGACGGGTCTGTAACGGTTGAGGATTTTCGGGAAAGTATAGGTGTTGAAATTCGGCCGGATGAACAGGCAGACAGGTTTCACACACTTGCGGGGTTTGTCATGCTTCTGCTCCAGCGGATTCCAAAAACCGGCGACTTTTTTGAATGGAACGGGTTTTCATTCGAAGTGGTGGATATGGACGGATTGAAGATTGATAAGGTACTCGTGTCCCGAATACCACCCGGGTCATGAACCGGGTGGATGGACAAATTGTCCCCGGGGTTTAACACTCTGCATGGGGAGCATTCCGCTACCGGTGCCAGTTTTCCCCCTCAATTTTTCTTCGATATTGAGTGGTACCATTTCTACAACGTTGTTCGCCATTCCCTTGACTTTGAAGGTCACAAAATGGTCATTTCTCATATAGTCCGAATCTGTGCCTTTGTTGAACTGCACCCCGTGGGTCAGGTAGGAGATACCAAACGGTGCCCGCACATACCCCATCTGATGGAAATACAGGTAAATATCCAGGGCCTTCTTTGTTGCCCCGTCCACGTGACCTGATATTGTGATCCCAACGATTTTCCCTTCTATCATCCCCGGTTTCTTTAACTGGGAGAGGTTCTGGACTCAGTTCAACAGGTCGAGAAAATCATTTGAGTCGCGCCGACATATTATTCCAGTTCACCGGCGATCCCACAACGACTGCTTTCGAAGCAATAATCATTTCATGAAACGCCAGCATGTCATCAAGCGGGTCCCTGCAGGGATATTTGCAGGCGTGGTCCCTCATGCTGTAACAACACCAGCTATGGTTGATATGAAATTCATTCAGGTTATAACGCTGGTAACTTACATTCCGTCCCATAAGGGCCTCCCCCACAAGATCCAGCATATACCTGTTACTATTCGATCGGTGACTACTGCCATTGATCAGGAGTACCTCGAACTTTTCACCGTCGTACTTGATCTTTTTCTGCCCGGTTACCTATGATTACTCCCTTCCGCTGCTAGCGCATTGCGGATATTCTGCCGATGGTTGTCGTCTTTGAGGATGAAGCCGCACACATTACATTTCCAGGTCTTAACTGGTTTCGTGCTGTTCTTTTTCGCATCCCTTTGTACAGTAATAGACATGCTGGAACTCCTCCCGGTCCTGTACCGGGCATCCCGGGCAGAGACATCCGTTTTCCTTCGTTATGCAGTCGCTAGTACTTTTTTCAGCCATGCAAAACGCGATCTCCTCCTTACAATCAACAAAACTCGGGCACATCCTGCACACACATAACCGGATTGCTTCTTTCATATCCATAACCAATCACTCCAGACTCTTACTATTGGGATTGAATGCCCCCACCGTATAAGATTATGCCGGAAGCCGATTGGCATGGCTAACAGTACCCGACGTAAAAAACCGGTATTGAAAGAGGGGTTATAAATTTCCCCCCGATAACTGCGGATTATCGGTTGTAAAACCAGATCCTGACAAGTTCCACGATTCTCGAAGGTTACACGATCAGAAGCCTATCAGTAGCGGAAAAAATGTGACGCCTGGGCAAACGTACCCGGACACACTACAGGGAAGTAAATGCCAATCAGTACCAGTGGATTGAAAGTAACTACACCAATTTCACACTGGTCTTTTCTGCCCATACTTCAATATACCTATGATTATTGCTAGAAATTGCATTCTGGGCAATGATATCAATTATTTTCATATACCTGTATAAGTTAAGTACATTTAAAGTAGTATTTTCCAAATGATGGTTAGACTGATCACAGCGACTGACCGAAGGATTTACTGTGTCCTAACAGACGATAATCATCTTTTGGTAATGATGACCCTACAAAAACCGAGAAAAGGTCGAACGCATTCGCTAATGAAATTGCACCATTCACGCCCGGAACAAATGAATTATCCGTGACTGAACCCTTGCAAGCAACTGATATCTTTAAGCGGGAATTGCTGACTACCCACTTCTATCAGGATCGCGATAAGATACTTAAACTTGAACACATCCGCCAGTACTACCTTCGGACCGCGTTGGATCTTGGCAAACATCTCCCATTGTAGAGCAATCCATACATTTCTCAGTAACATCGCAACAATGAAGTAGAAATACCGAATCACCGGGTCCTTGCTGGATGTTTTGGCACGTACGGTGTTCCTTTCCCGGTATGTTGACTCAATCGCAAAACGGTGACGATAATGTGATTCTATCAAATTTTTGTTGGGCGATATGCCAAAGAACACATAAGGATGATGAACGACACCTTTCTTTTTCCCCTTCCCTTTGCGATACTTCACAATATCAAAGACCTGCACCGAAACGGCTTTGTCCTTGCCCTTAATGGTGTAGGGACAAATATGTGAGGTTCTTCCGGAAAGATTCTGTTCCATCTCTTCGCTCATGTTCTTCGCCGGTATGATAAAGGGGATCTGGTTCTCCTGGAAATAAGCAATGATCTCCACCGCATAGAACCCCCTGTCAAGGCATAGGACCCGAATACGGCATCCCCGCCGTTGAATCTCTTCACAGAATGTTCTGATGTAAGTCAATTGGGGTACACCCTTCTCTACAGGGAGTGCAGCAAGAGTCAATCTCCTCCCTTTGTCCGTCACGGCGAGCGTTATATAGCCATAAAAGTAATTGGTCGAGTGCTTGCTTTGACCGCCGATGATAGCTAGATTCTCTTTGTCTCCGTAGTAAGGGTCCATGGTGGCATCGAGTGCAAACGAATATTTTTGTCCTTTTCGGATTATCCGTCCTGCCGATTCCCATAAAATGTCAGATGAGGTTTTTCGGAGTTGGTCATACTCCAGTGGATGGAATTCCTTGA
>JAPKXR010000210.1 GCA_026394715.1 Methanomicrobiales archaeon
GTCTGGTACTGGTCTATCTTCGGAAATTGCGGGGAAACCCAGGGGTTATAACCCCCGCTGGAAAGGAAGAGCACATCTGCCGGTGTCAGCAGTTTCACACTAATACAGTAGGATCAGGGACCCAGACTCGTTGTTACCAGCGGTAGCCGTAAGGCAGACGTTGTACCGGCCTGCTTTTGGTAAAGGTGTGGGCAATTTTCTGGCCGGTTGTGGTTTCTGGTAGCGGGCTGCCATTGCTGGAAAAGGTCCATGCCTGGAATAGCATTGGCTCCCTGCATTCCAGCCACTCTAAAATTCCTCCATTTTCCGGCCTCGTTATCGCAAAAATTAGCCTGTTCCACCACTCACCCCGCCCGTCGACAACCCCCATTTTACAGCACCCTGATTTTTGGGCAGTATCGCCCGTATTTTAGCCTGTTAATCAAAATACACCATTATTGGCTGTATTTTAACACAACACCAATATTGCCTTTTTTCACCCGGATCCGGGCCCGGAATGGCGTGGGTTGGCCTTACCCTTGGCATAAACTGACTGCTGTTATGGCGGGGAAATGGGTGCGTTGGGTGGCGGGGAATGGGGGATTCGTCGAGTCACTGGATTTCACATGCATTCCCAAGGGTCCTGTCGAAGGGTTCCCGACGAGGTCCCGGCCTGAAGGGATATGCTAGAGATCGCGATCGGTTGCGTGACCTGGTAATTGAACGTAAGTGGGGGGCCTCACGCTCTGAATATGCCAGGAGACCCCTTCAAGCGGAAAAAGTAAAGAGTGGTGGCGGGTATTTTTACATAGCGGTTGACAATCATCAGAGAATTGATATTCTTCCGAGACAATTTTTATATTATATGCCTGAACTTGTGAAGCGGAAATGTCATAATCCTGATGCAGTCCTCGATGAACAGGATTTGAAAGACATTGCCGAAGCAGAGGAAGATATCCGCCAGGGGCGGATCTATACCACAAAAGAATTACGGGAAAAACTAATGATCAGATGAGTTATTCTCTTTATTGGACAGAACGGGCCAGTAAAGATTTAGAGAAATTACCTCGCCTCATCTCACAACGGATAATAAATAAAATTGAATCTATAATTGAAGACCCCCACCGGACGGCAGAGCCTTGTGAGGGGTACTCCCTCTTTCATCAGCGGATTGGGACTTACCGCATCATCCTTAAAATTGATGACTCCGATTTATTAATATCCATTGTCAAGATTGGTCTGAGAAAAACGGTTTACGATCGGTGATTTTTTTCTTTTACTCCTCTGTGTGAAAAGGGGAGGACATTGCATCTCCCTTTCCCTGGGCCCAATCCTTGGTGCCTGAGTTATCATATTGTAAACTTTGTCCATGCGATTATCATTCACAAACTATTATTTCCTGGTTTTTTATTGTTGCTCAAGTATCCACCTGCTAAAAATACGGCAAAAATTTCAGCCATTGTTGTGACACGACCAAATAGTTGCAACCCGGCACAAGGATGAGTTTTAGATCCCAAGTTCATCTGCCAGAGTTTCAAAATCGCGGGAGGTTGTATCCGTGTATCCGGCTTCCCTGACCTGCACCATGAGCTCTTTATCGGAAAGTTTCGTCAATTGTCCGTTTCATGGACTCATATTCGTCAATGGAGATTGTGATCCATTTGGCTTCGTGCGTCCCATGCACTAGAGGTCCACTCATAATTGATCAGCAGTCTATCCGGGGAATCATAAAATGTTTGTGGAACTAACTGATCTCCCCCGCCTTCCTTCAATCGTATTCGCCGTCCAATAATATAGCGAAATAGCGCTGCTCAACGCCCGGTTTTCCCAAGTCCTCTCACATTAATAACAGACCCTCTCATATGAACTGTCACGGCCGTGAACAATGCACCACCATCTACATCTTATCCCCGTGCAGCTTCTTCGTGAGCCTCACGCGACTTCCAGATTTGGTAGAAATATCAGAGGTGCATCAGAGACCAAGGGTCAATCCACTTCGCCTCGTGGAGGTAAACGATCTCTTGAGCGTTCCACGTTATGCATAGCACGAAATTTAAATAGTATACTTACAAGTATAATACTTATGAGTATCTTCATTGACCGAGTGGTTGAACTCGCTGTCCTCAATGAGCGGTATGCACGGAAGGGAGCAGAGTTCATCATCCTGTATGGAAGGAGGCGGGTCGGGAAGAGCGAGTTGATTGAACATTTTTTAAAAACCAGACGGGGAATCCGGTTTCTCGCCCGGGAGGAATCAAAGCACCTTCAACTAAAAAAAATTTCTCGAAATTGTGCAGAATTTTTTCATGATACTTTTTTACAACAGAGCCCTTTTGGCGATTGGGACAGTTTCTTTTCCTACCTTGCCGGAAAAACTAAGGAGCGCATTGTAATCGCGATCGACGAATTCCCGTACCTGGTCAAAGAAGACCCCTCCCTCCCATCAATCATCCAGGAATACTGGGATACCCGCCTGAAGGATTCAGGCATCGTACTCATACTTTCAGGTTCCAGCATTTCGATGATGGAAGAGTATACCATGCAGCATTCAAGTCCGTTATACGGAAGGCGTACAGGCCAGATCCTGCTTCACGGTTTCCGGTTTGTGGATGTGCTGGATTACATGGGGGACTTTGTACAGGCAGTAGAATATTATTCGGTGTTTGGCGGGACGCCAGCCTATCTCATGGCGATCGATAAAGAGAAGGGAGTCTTTGAAAATATTACAAAAAAAATCCTCTCCGCAGATGCCGGCCTCTTTAAGGATGTGGAATTTGTCCTGCGTATGGAACTTAATGAGCCGAGGTACTACTTCTCCATTCTCTACTCCATCGCAAAGGGAAATAACCGTATCGGTCTTATTATGAACGATACCGGGTTAGATAAGGGACTTATCACAAAATATCTATCCATCCTCATCGACCTTCAACTGGTAAGGCGGAAAATTCCCATCACCGATAATCGATTGAGTCGGAAAGGTTTGTACCAGTTATCAGATAACCTGTTTACCTTCTGGTTCCGTTTTGTTCATCCAAATATTGAACGCATCGAAAGGGGAGAGGGAGACCTGGTCATCCAAACAGACATCCAGCCGCAGTTTTCCCAGTACATTGGAAAATTATTTGAATCCATGGCAGAGGACCTGTTCCTTGAGTTCAACAGGGAAGGACTTCTCCCCTTCAGGTTTGATATGATTGGTAGCTGGTGGGACAAAGGTGAGGAGATCGATCTCGTTGCCTACCAAAAAGAAGGTCCCTCAATCCTGTTTTGCGAGTGTAAATGGCAGGACCAGGTCAATGGGGAAAAACTTCTCGCGCAGCTCAAAGAAAAATCGGCAGGTGTACCGTGGATGGGTAAAACCAGGAAAGAATATTATTGTATCATTGCACGGTCGTTTTCACCTCCCCAAAAAAAGCAGGAAAACGACGAAAATACCCTGTATCTCGATACGGGAGACCTTGCGTCATGGCATCAGAAATGTCATCAAAAACATCAAAACAAACCTTGAGTCAGAACCACTCATGGAAAATAAAGTATCACCAAATTTCGAAGAGTTTGTTTAATTTTCAATAAACCGGCTTAATTTTTAGTTGTGACCGGAAAATCCACATACGGCCTTTATATTCTAGGTGTCTTGCTGCAGAGAACCTTTCATTTTGACCAGGAATTGCATCGTGCAAGGGAAAATCTTTTAAATCGGTTTCTTTACATGAAAAAGAAGACAAATCGTGATGTGAGCCTATAAATTCAAATTTTAACTCGTCAAAGGAATACACTAATTCACACTCGATCTTTTTCTTTATTGGATTGCCTGACTGCTTCACGAATCAACGCCATTCCTCTGTCCGGAATAGTTGGGTGTTCCATATACTGGTGAAATCGTAATGCGTCTTCACCGGTGAGTTCTAAACCCAGCTCAATTGGCTTTGCCACCTGTATCCCCTCCTTCTACTCGCTGACTATACCTGTGTCTGTAGTTGGTTATAAAAGATTTTGGCTTCTCCATAAAATGAGTGAATAAATTTTCTTTCGTCATTAAGTTGATGGGGGGCTCGTGCGCACAACCACTTTTTACCTCTAACCCGTATTATTCAACATCGTGTGATTGTTTTCAACATAGAACAACCTCACGTGTAGCTTCGAACCAGGGTGACGTGTGGTCAGACATAATGCACATTAAATATGTGAATGCACATAATTGTGTGAGGTAGTCCAATGCCCAACATGACACTTTCCCTGCCCGAAGATACCTATAGGATTGTAAAGAACCACAAGGAAATCCGCTGGAGCGAGATTGCCCGACGGGCAATTGAAGATTACGCGAAAAAAATTGCACTCATGAATGAGATAACTGCACAAAGCGAGCTTACCGAAGATGATAGTATGGCAATCGATAAGAAAATCAAATCAGGGGTCCAGCAGCGTTACACGAGTGATGCAGCAAGTATTACCGGAAGTGAGTCTGAATAGTTGTTCTCTAAATCTTTCTGCCATCCGGAACATCAGGACATGAATGATCAAAATCGTCATCGATATAAACAAAATTTTGGCCTGGCTTATTGAAATTGTGAGGAGATTCATCTCATATTGGTGTGCCAGGTGCAATATCTTTCACAAAAAAAACCTGTGTAAATCCTATGCCCAAATCCCGGGCGAAGAAGTTTAATCAAAAAATTAACCATTTCTTACCCTACCAACACCGTCAAGTTACCCTTCTGTCAGCATAAATATCCTGTATCCCTGCATCGGACTCATCTGGCCCCCCAGTCCCCCGGACCATCGTTGAGAATAGTTGATGCGTACTGTTCGCGTGACCGGGTCGAAACACGAAATTGTCGACCTGATGGTATTGATGTAGAGAAAACCTATTCGAGTATTCTGTGGGTACCCGATGAGGTCCCAAGCTCGAAGGCATATGAAATTGAGATTGTGATCATTCGTGTGACGCGGTAATTGAACATCAGGGAGGACTCACCCTTTGGATATGTCATAAGATCCCTTCAAGCGGAAAAATTACCGATTACAAATTCAAGGGACGAAATGTTCTGACCCGGCGCCATGCGAAAATATTGAGCGGGAGATTCCCTTGTCTATACCCGCAACTACCCTGGCATGCCGTCCGGTACTGGTATGTCAACGGAATTTGAGTGGAAACCCAAGGGGTTCAAACCCCAGCTGGTGGGGAAGATTCCATTCTCATGGGCCGGCAGTTTCACACTAACACATCAGGACTTTTCCATGGATGCCGACTCGTTGTTTACATCTAGAGCCGTAAGGCGGAAATTGAACTGGCCTGCTTTTGGTAAAGGTATGGACAATTTTCTGGCCAGGGTGGTTTCTGGTAGCGGGATGCCATTGCTGGAAAAGGTCCAGGCACGGGATATGAGTACTCCATCGGTAGAAAGACCCGCGAATTTGACCTGTTATGGTGCATACCCTGATGCGGTGTTCGTAGAAAAATCAACAACAGGAGTGGGTAGGGCGAGGGTGTTTACTCCCAAGCAGCTCGTTTTTGCAATTGAATTTCCGCCATACCCGTTGCCTGCGGTCAGCGATCCGGGATAAATGCCGGGACTGGCAGGTATGGACCGTGGCTTTATCATTTTAAGTCTGGGTTGGAATGGTTCAGGCATATAGTTATCCATTCGCTTGAGCTTTTTCAGTTATCCTCTCCTTCTCACCTGCACGGGTCCTCCTTCGGGGCCATCATCACCCGGGAAGGCATAACCGGTGATCCTTTTCGCCGGTCTGATTTCCGTCGCGCAGATTCGATCATCATGAGGTACTGTTCTTTGTTGAGTCTGAAATTTGCCCTGTTTACGAAAAGGGCATTGATTAAGGCACATTGTCTCTCACTCCATACTTCATTGGGAACAGACCTCACCCAGTCAGCCGATTTTTTGACAAACCAGATCCGCTCTCTTCTGTTCTGCTGACGAAATTCTGGATCAGGCGGGATCATACGTTCACTCCGAAGGATGAGCAAAATTCTTGTAAAAGGTCTTCATCGATGAAATCACGGGAGATCTCGCGAATATAAATTGCATCCTCAATATCTTTCTCACTCCCGAGCCAAAACTTATATGCTATCTGCATTTCAAGAGGGCCAATCCAGAAGGTCCGATCATTCATAATAAGGGGGATCCGATTTTTGAATGAATAGGCATCAGCTTCATTCCGGGTAAACTTTATCTCAATGTTAGGTATGAACTGGTCCTTTTCAGAGAGGCGAATTCCGGAACCAGAGGTAAGGATTGAATGCAGCCCACAACCATCTTCAGCATTTAAAAATTCGTAACCCTGTTCTATGAATTCATCATGGAGTAGAAGAAATGTGGATACATCGCAGACCGGTATCAGAAGATCAACATCTTCTGTGCTCCGTGTCCTTCCAAATAATATTGCCACGTATCCGCTCACTATTACGTATGGGGTGTGAGGGGTAAGGATATTCAGAACGCGGCATACAAAGAGATCCAGCTCAGAAAGACGGCGACCTGAAATCACAAGAGCTGTTCCATTTTGTATGATATCCATATTACTGGATCTGATTGAAAGATAATAATACCAACAGACTCCTTTTGCATTTCTAAAAACCCGGCCTTTATCCACATCCGTGAGTCAGGTCATCCTTCTGGTAGAATGGATGTATAACGAAACAATCACCCTGGTCGAAACCAAATGGTAAAGATAATTTCCCTGATTTCAGACGGGGTATAATTCCCGCTGGAAGCCATTCAATGGATGGCCGGGTTGGGAGGTACTCTCTGGTTAATCCGGAATGGTCCTTAATTTATCGGTGAACCCTCAAGAGCAGAATGGATCTATATGCATGGATCATGGTAAAATTATCTGCCTACTCTATCAACACCATCAGCTTATCATTGCCCGGTATGTATATCTCGTACCCTTGTGTAGGGAATCGCCCAAATCTCCCCGCCCCCTTCGTTGAAGATAGTCGGTGAGTGCTGTCCGGGTGACCGGGTCGAAACATCGGAGAGTCGATCAGAAGGTACCGATTGAGATAAAACATTCTCGTGCATCCCAAGGGTCCTGTCGAAGGGTACCCGACGAGGTGCATGCCCATAATAGCTTTGGCCCCTTGTATTCCCGCCACTCAAAAATTCCTCTATTTCCCGGCCTCGTTATCGCAAAAATTAGCCTGTTTATCCTCTTACCCTGCCCGTCGACAACCCCTATTTTCCAGCACCCGGATTTTTGGGCCATATCGCCCGTATTTCGTCCTGAATTGCTAAATATTCCATTATTGGCCTTATTTTAACACAACGCCAATATTGCCTTTTTATATCCGGATCCGGACCCGTAATGGCGTTGGTTGACCTGACCCTGGCATAAACTGACTACAGTTCAGGCGGGGAAAAATGGGGCATTTTGCAGCGGGGAATGTGGGATTCGTCAAGTCACTGGATTTCGCATACATACCCAAGGGTCCTGTCGAAGGGTACCCGACGAGGTCCCGGCCCGAAAACATATGCAGAGAGATCGCGATCGGTCGTATGACCTGGTAATTGAACGGAAGTGGGGGAGCCTCACGCTTTGAACAGACCATTAAGATCCCTTCAAGCGGCAAAAGTACCGGATGAAGGCAGGTATTTTTCCACCGCGGTTGACAACCGGATCGGGTAAACTATCCGCTTACGCTATCAACACCGATAAATCACCTTCAGATGGCATGAATATCCAGTACCCGTTCATCGGGTACATTAGTTGCTGGTCGCTCGGTCCCCCGGCCTGTTCATTGAAGATAGTTGATGAGTACTGTTGCATGGTCGTGTTGAAACATAATATGGTTGACCAGGTAGAACCGATTGAGACAAAACCTTCACGTGCATTCCCAGGCTCTACCGATGGGTATCCGATGAGGTTCCAGCCCGAAGTCATATGCTTCGAGATCACGACTGGCCGCGTGACCTGGTATTTGAAGGTCAGGGGAGCTTCATTCTTTGAATAGACCCAGATCCCTTCAAGCGGGAGAAGTATCGATTGTGAATCCAGGGGGGTATAATGTTTCGATCCGGCATCATACGAAAATAATGAGCGGGAGTCCATATCGACGCCCGCAAATATCAGGCCTGCCGCCCGGTACTGGTCTTTTAAGGGAAGTGGTGTGGACACCAGGTTCCACCCTCTCATGAGGGTAATTGTACCCTGTTCAGTTGCCGGTGGTTTCACACGTATAAAAGAGGTCTTTTCAAGGGATGCCGATTGATTGTTTTCAGCCGTAACCGTAAGGCTTACATTGAACTGACCTGCTTCGGTAAAGGTATGAACAATTTTTGAGCCCGTTGTTAATTCAGGTACCGGGATGTCATTATCGCCAAATGTCCATGCCCGTGATATGATTATTCCCCCTGATGTGAGGTCAGTGAATTCGACCACCAATGGTACATTCCCCAATGTAATGTTCGCGGAAAAGTCCACAACCGGTGTAGATGAAGCCGGGTTTACTACCACGTAGTTCGTTTTTGTGATTGAATTTCCACCATACCCGTTACCTGCAGTCAGCGATACAGAGTACATGCCAGGGGACTGGTACGTGTGGACCGGGTTGTTATTATTTGAAGTCTGACCATCCCCAAAATTCCAAGCCCAGTAGGTCGGTACATTCGTAGACCTGTCCGTGAATAGAATGGCCAGGGGTGCGTAGCCCTGCACCGGGTTCCCGGAAAAATCTGCAGCAGGGGGATAATAACCATTCGGGAGGGTCCCAGGACTGTCATCGTACGGGTTCGTATCGACACCACACCCTGCATATGCACCAGATATCAGTGCCACACACAAGATATAGAAAATTAAGGCAAAATAACGCAACCTGTTCTTCCCCCGCGAGTATTAAACAATTGGAAAATTCTGGTATAATAACCTGCTCCCGGAAACCCTGACAAAAAATATTCAGTACTGAATGAAATCCCTGGGTAATGATCTGCAGAATTTTGTTTGAACGTCCAATTTAGGTAGACCTGGTGTCTGTCCTCTCATAAGTTTATCCAGATATCAGGTACCGGTGATTGCCAGAGGACCCCACGTCCGGGTGCTGTGCGGTTGGGCCAGGGGTCACGTTTGCGTACGGGTAATCATGTGACAGACTCCGTGATATCTATGTTGCGATCATTTGTATCATGGAGAACCTCCCAACAACGCAGGTGAAGTTCCACAATTCAGATCTTCTCCAGGTATGGCCTCTCTCTCATATCCAGATCATCGGGGAAGCTGCAAAATGGGCTATCCCCAAAAATTCCTAAAACCTCCTCAGATAATTCCTTGGAAAGACATCATCGCCATGCGGCATCTTCTCGTCCACCAGTATTTTGATGTGGACCTGGATGAAGTCTGGCATACCGCACTGTCAGGATCTCCCACGACTCAAGCAGTAAATCTCCATTATTGTAAAGGTGTGTAATTCCGGCTGGATATTACAGGTGGATGGCAAGGATGGCAGGCTATTTCCTGTTAATCTGAAATAATGGGAGTGTTTATCGGTGAACCATCAGGAGAAGAATGAATCTCTCCTCTTGGATCACGGTAATTTTTTTTTTTGCCTGCTCCATCAACACCATCAGCTCATCATTGCCCGGCATGTAAATCTCGTACCCGTGTCTAGGAATCCCCCTAATCCTCCCGTCTCCTTCGTTGAAGATAATCGATGGGAACTGTTCGCGTGACCGGGGCGAAACATCGATTTGTCGATCCATTGGTCCCGATTGAAGCATAACTTTCAGATAGATTGTAAAGGTACCTGACGAGATTCCGTCCCAACGACATATGCATTCGAGATCGCGACCGGTCGTTTGACTGGGTAATTGAATGTCAGGAGCATCACCCTTTGAACGAACATAAAGATCCGTTCAAGCAGAACAATTACCGATTAAAAATTCAAGGGGCTAAATGTCCTGACCCGGGCCTCATGCGAAAATATTGAGCGGGAGTCCCGTGTCGGTGCCCACAACTACCCAGGCCTACCCGTCCGGTACTAGTCTGGCAACCGAAGTTGCATGGAAACCCATATGCCCCACCCCGGTTGAAGTGGAATAGTATCCTCTCCAGGGTGCCGGCATTTTCACACTAATACTATGGGGACTTTTCAAAAACCGCCGACTCGTTGTTTTTAGCGGTAATCGTAAGGCAGACGATGTAATGGCCAGGCTTTTGGGAAATGAATGTAACATGTCCGTGCCTGTTGTGGGTTTCTGGTAGCGGGATGCCACTGCTGGAACATGTCCATGCCCGGAATGGCGTTGGTTCCCTGCATTCCTGCCACCCGGAAATTCCGCCATTTTCCGGCCTCTTTATCGCAAAAATTAGCCCGTTTCTCCTGTCACCCTGCCCGGTCCCAACCCCCCATTTTTCAGCACCTGAATTTTTGGGTAGTATCGCCAGTATATTCGACATTTAATAAAAATACGTCTTTATTGGCCCTATATTCTCCCAAATCCAATAGAGCCCTTTTTCACCCGGATCCGGACCCTTAATGGCGTTGGTTGGCCTTACCCTGGCATAAACTGACTGCCGTTATGGTGGGGAAAATTGGGGCTTTGGACGGCGGGGGGATGTGGGATTCGTCAAGTTACGGGATTTATAGGTACTTCCTGCACCCGTAGGGGTGGAGATTGCAATATTTCGGCTTACGGAATATTTGGTATTTCCTGGTGTCCAATCGTGATGTGGAAATCATGACGCTAAAAAATGCATACCACTAGTCGTAAGTGCATCACACACGTAAAGGATATCCGTGGAAACGTTTCGTATCTTGATCAAAAAGTCTGCCGAAGACTGGCTCATAAGTTATGATAAGGAAATACAGAGACGTTTCGCTGTTAAAATTCGAAAATTAAAAGAATATCCAGAATCATTTGTAAAACCTTTGTGAGGGAGTACTCCACGGTTTTTGGGAACTCTGTTGTGAGAACAGGTTCAGAATTATCTACACTATTGACCATTGATCCAAAAAATTGTCGAAATAGTTGCAATCCGGCAGAAGGATGAGTTTTAGATCCCGAGTTCATCTGCCGGAGTTTTAAAATCGCGGGACGTTGTATCCGTGTCTCCCGCTTCCCGGACCTGTACCATGAGCTCGTTATCTGAAAGTTTCGTCAATTGTCCGCTTCATGGACTCACTATTCGTCAGTGGAGACCGTGATCCATTTGGCTTCGTTCGCCCCGTGCACTGCAGGCCCACTCATAATTGATCAGGAGTTTATGCCGGTGAATTATAACCTGTTCGTGGAACTAACTGACCTTCCACATTCCTTCAATCCTATTCACAGTCCCATAATATGGTGAAATAATGCTGCTCAACGCCCGGTATTCCCCGGTCTTATCACATTCATAGCCGTCTATCTCATTTCAGCGGTCATAGCTGCGAATGATATACCACCACCCGACATCTTATCCCCATGCAGATTCTTCGTTGAGTTTCCACGCGACTTCCCGATAAGGCAGTAATCGCAGATGTGTATCAGAGACCAGGGGTCACTCCACTTCGCCTCGTGGAGGCAAATGACCCCGTAGTGCTCCACGTCATGCACATCACGAAATTTGAATGGTATACTTGCAAGTATAATACGTATGGGTTTCTTCATTGACTGAGTGGTTGAACTCGCTGTCCTCAATAAGCGGTATGCACGGAAGGGAGCGGTGTTCATCATCCTGTATGGAAGGAGGCGGGTCGGCAAGAGCGAGTTGATTGAACATTTTTTAAAAACCACGCGGGGAATCCGGTTTCTCGCCCGGGAGGAATCAAAGTACCTGCAACTAAAAAAAATTTCTCGAAATTGTGTAGAATTTTTCATGATCCATTTTTACAACAGAGTCCTTTTGGCGATTGGGACAGTTTCTTTTCCTACCTTGCCGGCAAAACAACGGAACGCATAGTGATCGCGACCGACGAATTCCCATACGTGGTCAAAGAAGATTTCTCCCTCCCGTCAATTATCCAGGAATACTGGGGATACCCGCCTGAAGGATTCAGGTATCGTACTCAAACTTTCAGGGTCCAGCATTTCGATGATGGAAGAGTATACCATGCAGCATTTAAGTCCGTTATATGGAAGTCATACAGGCCAGATCCTGCTTCACGTTTTCCGGTTTGTACCATTTATCGGATAACCTGTTTACCTTCTTGTTCCGCTTTGTTCATCCAAATATTGAACGCATCGAACGGGGAGAGGGAGACCTGGTCTTCCAAACCGACATCCAGCCTCAGTTTTCCCAGTACATCGGAACATTATTTGAATCCATGGCAGAGGACCTGTTCCTTGAGTTCAACAGGGAAGGACGTCTTCCCTTCAGGTTTGATATGATAGGTAGCTGGTGTGGGACAAAGGTGAGGAGATCGATCTCGTCGCCTACCAAAATGAAGGTCCCTCAATTCTGTTTTTCGAGTGTAAATGGCAGGACCCAGGTCAATGGGGAAAAACTTCTCGCGCAGCTCAAAGAAAAAGCGGCAGGTGTACCGTGGATGGGTAAGACCAGGAAGGAATAGTATTGTATCATCGCACGGTCGTTTTCACCTCCCAAAAAAAAGCAGAAAAACGACGAAAATACCCTGTACCTCGATGCCGGAAACCTTGCGTCATGGCATCAGCGATGTCATCAAAAACATAACAACAAACCTTGAGTCAGAACCACTCATGGAAAAGAACGTGTCTTCCAAATTGCAGAGAGTTTGTTTGATTGTCTATAAATAAACCGGCTTCATTTTTAGTGGTGACCGGAATGTCCACATACTGCCGTTATATTCAAGGTGTCTTGCTGCAGAGAGCCTTTCATTTTGACCAGGAATTGCATCGTGCAAGAAAAAATCATTTAAACTTGTTTCTTCACATGAAAAAGAAGATAAATCGTGATGTGAGCCTGGAATTAAAATTATATCTCGTCGAAGGGAAGACATCGCACGCTCATCATTGTATTGAGTGGCTTGCCCGATAATAGGATGCCAGGGGTGGGGGACCCATTCCCCCTCCCTCATTACAGGATATGCTTGGTGGAATATGGGCGAGGATCCCAGTATCGCACGGAAATATTGTTAAGTACATCTGAAAATGATTTTATGTGGGGTTTCCGGGTCAATAAATCCAGATATACTGAAGCGTTGTTATCCTTTCTGTTCACTATCGCTTCTATGCTGGAATTATCAAGGACGTGATATATCACTATTTCCGAATCTGCACCGGTAAGGAATGCTTCATTGGGTAAACGGAATATCCCTGACAATTGCATATCAGGTAGGGCTCCTGCTACCCGGTTGTGTCGTACCGCAGTAAAGAACTTACCCGTCTGATTGGAAAAGGAGACCCACTCATCAGACACAGGTCCTTGTTTTGTTATCTTCCCATTCTCAATCACTTTCCGATCATCAATCTTCCAGTCTCCTGCCATGACCGGATACGAAAGGTCAGATTGTGGTATCGGGGTCTTATTTTTTGTTACCACGCGATCAACCACATAGGTCCCGTCGGTATCTCCGGGTATGATGAAAGCACTCTGAATGCGATCATCCCCCGCCAGAGAGCCGAACATAAATGCCCCGTCTGATGAAGCGGCATATAATCTCCCGGTCTCTCCGACAGTTCCTGCAAGCGTTACATTGATAGTGGTTCCGTCATCATCCAGGACCTCTTCAGTTCCGCTCCAGATTCTGCCCTGCTGCGTATCAATGGTGATGTGGCCCGTAGTACTTGCTGAACTTTTCCGATTGTGAGTGAGGTTCCATGTTCCGATCAGTTCTGGCACTTTACCTGATGGAGTGGCATTTGTCCCTGATTTCACCATATGAAAGGAGATGATCATCGGACCCCTTTCAGGAAATAGCATTGTATTGTAGAACTCATGGTCTGAAACAATCTCCCCAAATGAGATACCACTTCCCTCATTATCCAGTTCGTACATGTGACCATCAGGTGATAATGCACCAGAGAATATTTCAGTCACATTTTTGCCTGTTGGCTGATCGTAATACGTCTCTTTTCCAACATATACCCGACCATCCTGCCCGGTAATCTGGAATGATTCCAAGTCAGCAGTCCCGTTTTCAAACCCGCCGGTCGGGGAGTACTGTTCCACGGAAATTCCGGTCCAGGTACCTTTCAGGTCAGGAACCGTTCCGGCTGATACTGACATTATCCCACCTATCAGGAGAATAACCAGGACCCCCATAATTATTCGCAGATGTATTCGTATGTTTCTCATGGCCTTACATGGTCAATGAGCAGGGGAAGATTATGAAGGTTTCGAAAAGAGTCCGCGATGTGCCTGCAGCTTGCAGATGGTAAAGAAAAACGCGGAAAATAAGCCCATTTATGGAGTTATTTTGAGTGCTTCATGAATAAGTTATCATCTCCCATTCCCCATATGCAAGTACGATGATCCAACCAAACCGGGAATCCGCATCCTGACTATTTAGAAACCGCATCGTACCGGGCAATGCCATATCCGACTGCCTGGATTATTTGGATCGATACACAAAGGAGATATTTTACTTGAATTGGTAAACTCAAAAAGCCATCTTCAAAATTTCAGTAGAAATGCAGATGTTTCTCCTTCATGGTTAACAATTCCTGGATGTGCAACCTTGAATTATATGAAAAAGATCGAGTTGATTCAATTATTTTTGAATCTTAATTGGATTTTACAAAAAAACGCGAAAAAGATCTCTCCCTTACGGTACAGGTGGAACCCGATTGTTCTCCGTATTTCTAAAGAATCTGTTCAGAACGTGTTTCAATCAAACGGATTTCCCAACTCAAAGCTTTATCTCCTCTCGTTTTTGGGTACTTTCTCATCCTGCCTAACCACACTCTGAATCTGATATCGTTGACATGGTTAATCGAATCCGCTAGATCTCCTGTGGATAATTGTCGCAAAGTTTTTTGTGACGAGTGATTGTTACAATCTTGGGTTAACGACAAAAGTATTGACCTTTCCGCGAAATATCGCTGACGTGATAAAAGAAACAGATAGGTAGTTGAAGAAAGCGCAATGAGGTGGAGCCAGGATTCCCAACCCCTTTCTCTGAGTTATCCAGGTCGCACAAACTGTTTTTTTCGTCTTCGAAATTTCTGTCTATCCCGTATCGGTTTGTCTGATATTAAATGATATTATGCAAGGTCTGCTTCAAGTATATTAAAAAATGCAAACCGGATTATTTCCACATCAGGATAACGGATCATGATCAATCGGATAGGAAGATCCATGGGTCCCCCATCCTGACGGCGCCTATAAAGCAATTTTAAAAGATAACTCTATCGAATGGGATAGTGATGTAAATGGACGCATTAATTCGGATCCTGTTGTGCCTGTTCATATTACCCTGAATAGATGAATCCGTCACTCCGGTGAATATTGCATACAGTTGGGAAACGCATGATTTCTGCTCTGAATAAACTGTTGGAGATCCACGCTTTTGCAGATATCGCAGGTACTGTAACATGGGAGCGTAAAATACACCGGGAGAGACGATTACCTGGTAGGCATGATGCTGATTGGTAGTAATATCATAATACATGCCACTTATCCGGATCATGAAGATTTACGGAATTTAATTGAAGAACAGGTACCATTTGTATCAGCGGTTAGTTATGTTGAGATACTGGGTTATCATATGTTGACAGAACAGGAACAGTACTACCAGGAAATGTTTTTTGACGATGCAAGAGTTGTACCGCCATCTCAAGAAGTTTTGGATCAAGCCGTTGTTCTCTGTAAAAACCGAACGATGACATTAGGGGGTGCATTGATCGCCGGAACTGCAAGAACGTACAATCTGATGTTAATCACATGGAACATGCAGGACTTTCAAAGGATTGAAGACCCCGTAATTCTCAATCCCTTTGAAACAACCAAAAAAGCATTAAAACAGGTTATTCGGATTGAGGTATCCATCAGTGGATCTATAGTAAAATTATGCAATATGGTTTACTCCCGGTTTTTTTTGTAGTTGGACCACCGTGAGAAATGTTTACTGGACTTTGTTCCTTTTGTGGTGAATAGTTTGCACATGCTTGTCCTGATTGCACTACGTGTAATGTTCTAGAAACTACGTAGTTCCTCTACCTCGTGTCCCCATGGATTTTGGCGTTTATAGTGTCCGTGACGGAAGGTGAGGTTCGCCACCAGGACCGAGCGAGTCAATCCGGAAATCAACAACCACCTGCTTCGATTTCCCCGGTTATACTTTTTCAACCCGCCCACAGACTGCGCCCGTCAGCCGGGACTTGTGCGCCCCCAGAAAAAAATACATGCCGCCGGCTTTACGAGCAGGGAGCTTTAATGACAAGGCTCCGTGCAGTATGTGACCCGCTGGTGCAACGAGCAGTTGGCCGGGGTGTACGGCCGCATGAGCAAAAAAGGCGGGGTGAGGCGATAGGGGGTATTCCAGTCTGACTATGCAACGACCTCAGTAGGTATCTGCAATAAAAGACGCAGTCCTTTCACTCAGCACACGGGGACCCGTCATCTGGATGAACCAGGATTGTGCATCAATTGGTACATCCGGAATCACCAGAAAAAGGTGTGCATGCTGTGACGGGTCAAAGGGTTGCCGGGTGCTGCCGGTGTTCCACCTGCAGGGGGTCAGGTTATGCGAATGGTATCACGAGTAACGATAATCAACGGGAGACCCCTCAATTGTAACAGGGCAAAAAAACTGTAATTCGCCATAATTTCAGGATCAAAACAATCGCGTGACCCAAAAAATGGAATACTCAATCAGCCCTACCCAATCAACAAGATCAGGAATGATACATAACTCGAATTAACGTTACCTTGGCTCTCCCGGCATCAGCCGTGATTGATGGCAATGGTGTTACCAACACTTTTTTTGCTGTTAACGCCGGGGGGAAATATTGGATACAAACGGTAGTATGGAAAAATAGAGGGTATCATATTATTTTCCGTTGACCCGGACCAGGCCGTTCCGGACAGATGCATTACCAACAACCGAACCATTGCTTCCATCATATTTCATGATTGTCAGGGTGACATTGTAGACCCCGGGGAACTGGTAAATATGGGCTGTATTTGGGCCCGTTGCGTTCATGCCGTCACCAAAATCATAATTCAGAAACATTGGAGATCCGGTTGACTGATCGGTGAAGGAAACTTTCAGGGGAGCTGTTCCGGTTACGGGTGATGCGTTGAATTTCGCTACAAGGGGGACCCCCGGTACCTTGTTCACCGTGATGACGCCCGGTTTTGTTGCGGTGCTGCCGATAACTGAATTTGTCGTGGTGTCATATTTCATAATTGACTGGCTAATCGTGTAGACGCCGGGGAACCGGTAGGTATGGGTAGGATTTGGCCCGGTCACATTCGTTCCGTCCCCGAAATTGTAGACCAGCGTGGTTGGGTTTCCGGTGGACTTATCGGTGCATTTAACGGTCAGCGGGGCGGTACCGTTCACTGGCCCGACCGTGAAATCAGCATGGAGGCCTGCCGGGATTTGCATATGGACTATCCAGAAGTCTGCGAGGCCATGGTTCCCGGTCACATCCCCTCCATTTGCGTACGAGTATCCTGTCAACGAAAACATGCCTTTCCCTGACAGGTCCGGCTTGATGCACTGGCCCTGATCGAGGCCCGGGCCCCCCAGGGATTTCTGCCAGAGGGCCGATCCGTCCTTATCAAATTCCATCACCCAGTAATCCCCGTCCCCATGGTTACCCGTGACATCCCCGTCTTTTGAATACGATACCCCGAACGCGACATAGTTCCCGTCAGGGGTACGTTCAAGGTCGTATGCGTTATCATAATCTGATCCGCCGAAACATTTCTGGTTGATGATACTCCCGTTCGTGGAGATCTTTACCCACCAGTAGTCGAACGATCCGTGATTCCCGTGGACATCTCCGTCGTTGGAGTTGGTGAATCCCATTACCGCATACTCTCCTTCCGGGGTGACAACAATCTCCCTGCCTTCATCGTAGAGGCTCCCGCCAAGACATTTCTGCCAGAGAAGTGTACCGGCATCATCGAGCCTGAACAACCAGGCATCGTATGAACCATGGTTCCCGCTGACATCCCCGTTATTGGAATTCGTATACCCGATGGCGATGTACCCGCCACCCGGGACTGGCAGGATGTTGTCACCAAAATCATCGCCTGTCCCGCCGAGTAATTTCTCCCATGTAATCGTGCCGTTCATGTCGGATTTTACGACCAGCACATCATAGCCCCCATGGTAATCAGGGATTGCGGGATCAGAGTATGCCTGGCCAATCATGATCATTCCGCCATCCGGGGTCTCTTTTCCGTCATTGACAAAGCTCGAACTTCTCCCGGGGTAGCACCGTTTCCAGAGTATCTTCCCGTAAGTATCGATCTGGATATTAAAGATCGCATAGGGCTTGGTGTTATCGGAAAAATCCCCGTTGTGAGACCAGGTGTATCCCGATAACAGGTACGTGCCGTCGCTCAGCCGTTCGACGCAGGTTACGGCATCATCCATCGAACCACCGATGGTTTTTTGCCATTCCTTCCCTCCGGCGGCATTAAGTTTTACCACCCATATATCCATCATGCCGTGTGAATAGGTGATATCCCCGTTACTCGACATGGTGTCACCGACAACGATATACCCCCCGTCATCAGTTGGCTGGATTGAGAATGCGTTATCTTCACTGGAGCCTCCGAGTGATTTCTGCCATAGCAAACCGGGGCTGTCTGCCAGCACCGGCGTTACGAAGGCACAGAGCACAAGGAAAAGGGCAACCATTCCTGCCTGTGTTATTTTCATCCCGTCACCTCCGTGGTCAGGGAACCCTGACCCGTGATACGGTTGTCCGGAACCGCACCGCCGCCACCGGCAACATCAGTAATCGTCCCTGAAGCACTCGTGCTTATCTTCATGGTGAGGTTAATCGTCATCGTGCTCCCGACTGGAAGTGAGCCCCCGTTTGGTAAGTAATTAGGAGTCCAGATTATACGGCTCGGTGCGATGTTCTGCGGAGGATAGTTGGAACTGATGAACGTAGAACCCACTGGAGGTATATCATATGCATCAACTCCTACAAGGTCCTGCGTCCCGTTATTGTTGATCAGTATGCTGTACGTAAGGAGTCCGCCTGGTGCGACCGATGTCCTGTTGGCAGTAACAGTGAAATTGATCGACGGGCCTCCCGCGACCTGGATGGGCACGATACTGGTGCCTTTTACCGATATATTGCCTGTTGCATACCCGGTTGCTTCAGCCACGTCGGTGTAGATGCCGTTTGCAGAACTCGGGAATGTTCCGGTCACCAGGTAATTCTGTGTTTCCCCGGGCGATAATGTCCCGGTATTCCAGCTCACGGCATTTCCTGAAACTATCCCGGAGGGGTTACTCGAAACGTATGTTACCGTATATGGCAGGTACTCGGAAACGACCACCCCTGAAACCGGACCTGGCCCTGTTGCAGTAACGGTGACATTAAACGTTACCGTGCTGCCAGGACCTGTTTTTCCCGGTGCGTTCACATTCACGACGAGTTGCGCATCGGTTGGCGGGGCGTTACCGGCCACCGCATACCATCCGGGAGGGACAACGAGGTCCTCTGGAAGGGCCCCACCTGCAGACCCGGCCTGGGAGCCGACCTTCCACCAGTTCACCGTCACCGGTACCTGGTGGGGGTTCCACGCAACGAAGGTCTCCTGGTTAGCCGGCGAGATAAAAGCCGCACAGAGCGGCTGTGAAAGTCCGTTCGACATTGCATCGGAAGAGTAACCGAAATAAGAGAAATCAGGTGTGCCGTACGCATCGATCGCCCAGAACCAGTCCAGTACTTCGGACGGGCTCGTGGAATCGTCGACCTGGTTCGTCATACCATTCCACCACGTCCCGAGATCGTACGGATACTGACCAGGGGCGGTGTTCCGCGAGGACTGGACGGTATTCCAGTACCAGCGGTACGGGGAGACGGGTATATTCTGTGCTGACGTGTCCCTGATCCCTGCCAGTGCACGCTGCTGGTTCACCACTGCCAGGTAGGAGACCCCGGACGGGTCTGATATATTGCAGAACCCTCCGTTGGGGGCGTAATCAAGGGCCCGTTCTGAGAGTTCGACATATTTTGGATCTCTTCCGAATGAAAGGGTGTACCCGGCCATAGGGAGCCACATGTTGTACATCGAGGAGGTAGGGGAGATCCCGAACTCCGAGGCTGTCTGAACAACCGACTGGGGCATTTTTGGTGCGAATGACGTGGCCTTCGGGTACCCGGGCGGCATCACCGGCCAGCTGGACGAGACCTTCGGGTTCCCCCAGTTGTACCAGCGGTTCCACATCGTGTCGCCCATCGAGAAGGCAGTCGGGTCGGCCGGGGTGCTTGCCGCTGGGATATAGTCCCCGTTCTTTGACCATTGTGCCGCGTTTGGAGCTGAAATTCCGGTTGCGTCAGGAACGTAGGCAAGTTTCTTGTCAGACCAGTAGGCGTCTGCATTGTAAAGGTTCGTGGTGTAGAGGTAAATCCCGGTATCGGCAATATCCTCCCGGTTTGTTACGGTCCCCCACATGATGATGCCTGCCCAGGCCTGCATCGTCTCGCCGAGGGAGTTGTCGTCTTTGCCGTTCTGCAGGAGAGACCCGACACCGATCCCTCCGCCCGGGCCTGTCTGCGGAAGCCCCTGTGTCCATGCCTGCCCGGCCCACTGGTCAAAGAAATTCATCTTCGCATAGTTCAGTCCCGGTACCATGTAGTATGCGGAGTCCCGGTCCGGGTCGTAGGCGATCGACATGACCAGCTGGTCAATGAAAGCCCCGTAATTGGTCTCTTCTGCCCACGTGGGGTCGAACCAGGCCACCTGTGCAGCGGCAGTAATCAGGTACCCGTTCTGGTAGTGCACATCGTTCCATTCGGCCGTGCTCCCGAACCCATCCTCACCCCATGCCCTCGGGTAGGTGACATTCATATCGGCCATCGGCCAGTACCCGTACGCGGGCGCTGAGTCATCGGTGTCCGGCCCTTGTGAGGGGAACATGTGGAGTGTCCCGAGGGTCGGGTCTGCAAGGAAATAATAGGGGGAGTACTGGTCCGGCGACCCGGGAGTCGTCTTATTAGTCCGGAACGCCTGCTCCTGGGTATAGAGGGCGAAAAAGTCCTCGATGCCCTCTATGTTCCGGGACTGCGCAAGCTTCGGGTCGTACGGGTTGTTATAATAGTTATTGTACCACGCGGTGCCGCTCCATCCCGAGCTTGGGTTCCACGGAGTGATATTATAATCGGTAATCCCGGTGATCTCCGGGTTCGTGGTGGCGATATTCCCTAACTCCTTTGTTATGGCGAGTTTTGCCGACATGTACCTGACCATCTTCGCTAGGTTGTAGGCTGCGTTCTGGTCTCCACCATCAAGCATGGTAAACAACGGGGGATAGGTCCCGAGGCTCTTCTGGGTATAATCTTGCTCGTCGTTGTTGACAAGGTACCAGAGCGGCACCCCGTCCATGGTTGCGTTCATGTCCATCGGCGGCATGAAGGGCAGCAGGTTGTTGGTGACGTATGTCGTGGAAAATGAGCCTACACCGACGGGGATGAGTTTTCCCTTGGCGATCCAGTACTGGTAATGTCCATTATTTGCAGAAGGCATTGAAGAAGTCCACTGGCCTGGATCTGACGGCCCGACCATGTCCTCCGCGAGGTTACGGTCATAGACCGGCTGGTTCCGGCCGTCGTTGAACGTATCGTACTGGTGTCTCTGGAGGAGCATGACCGTCTTCCCGAATGTGCTGTTCCCGATGGGGCCACGGTTGATAGTCGTCGCAGTATAGGTCGTGTGGAGAAGCCCGGCAGTCCTGTCTACAAAGTATTGTACCGTAGTGTCCGTGATGAAATTGTACGCATAGGGGGCAATGGCATTCGCCCAGTCAAGGGACTCCGTGACAGACTGGTTCAGCGTTGGCGTATTGGGGTCCGGGTTTTGGGGTCCCCGCGGATACGCCACCACAGGAAGGCCGGCGATTGCAAAGTGACGGGTACCTCCTGAAGATACAGGGGTGAGGAATATCCCGTGCCCGTCGTAGACGCTTGCGTTAAACGAGGCAGTATCGTAATAAACCGCAAAGAAATTCCAGTTCGTGGTGGTGCCGTCCACGACACCCCCAAGGAACAGCATGTCCTGGTCCGTCCCGACCAGGTAACAGCCAAGCCCGGGGACCCCAGTATCTACGGGCACGACGTAGACCTGCCCGCGTTGCACGTTATTGGCATTGAATGGCGGGCCGTTGTAGAACTGGAAGGCCATCGACTCGTTTTGCGGGACTCCGTACCAGGTGAACCATGCAAACGGGGACCCCTTGGCCATCGTGAGTTTCACCTGTTCGTCCGTACCCGACCTGTTGAGGAGGAAATCGATGTCCCAGTCCCCCATCCGGTCGGTAACGAGGTTCTCGGGAAATGCCGATCCCCAACCAGGTTCGGTGTCGGTCAGGTTGGCTGCCGGGAATACACGAAGTCCTGATTCCCATTGACCCGTCTGGCTTATTTCGGTGGTTTTCCCATCCGGTGAAAAGCTTGTTGCCCCTGGTGTGCAGGAATTGGGGCCGTAATTAGATCCATCTGATGCCGCAGGGATCGGCATGGAAAAGACGAGCCCTTTCACACGGCCCTGGCCTTCGACATTGGCATAGGCATTCCTGAAGGTGAGGCTGAGCGGGTCGGCATAGAGTGTGGACTGTACGAACGGCGTCCAGCTCTTCACGAATGGATCGCTGTCTGACGCTTTGTAGGCCCCCACGTACTGGAGGGAGTTGTTTGCCCATATCGTGTAGCCGGCCCACGAGTGCAGCCCTTTGACAAGCTGGCCGTCCTTCATGTTGTCTGTCACCGCGGCCTGGTCGGCGAAGATAGGTGTCGGATTTAAACACCAGTTGCAGGTGAATGGGGCGCTTCCCCGCCACTGGCAGTTATCAGGCCGCTCGGTTTGGACATACGCTTTCCCGAGCTGGATGGTCCCAGCGGTGACCACCACGGAAAAAAGCATGTTTACAAAAATTATCATGGCAAGGGCACGAATAATACGTTGTCCAGGCCTTTTGGGTACCAGGGTCATAGTAATTTAAAATAGGTGTACACCTATATCAAAGTGCCAGATCCAAAACAGAAAAAAAATTACCGGTGCAATATGTTGACGGGTGGATTTTGCAATTGGCCAACTATTCATTATATTTAATTCAAATAAGGCGCTATTGACATTATCTCCTTCATAAGTTTCGGAACTGTATTATTTTTAATAAAATCTGGGTTCTGATAATTATTCATGGTCACACCAGGTACAGTAGTCTTTTCAAATCAGATAAGATATTAGTTTAAAAGATCCCAATCATTCAAAAGGAATTCCCGGAAACCCGGGGCAGGAAGGAAGAACGTACCATGAAATATTACCCGAGACCTGAGTCCGGACTTGATATCCACGACGTAAACCTCGCCGTTGAAGCAGCATTCAGGGAACATGGAATGGGAAATGTCCAGATGCCGCCCAAGGTCTATATTTCTTTTCCAAACGGGGATTTCCGGACTATGCCAGCCTACATACCAGCATTGCAGCTGGCCGGAATAAAATGCGTGAATGTCCACCCCGCGAACCCTGAAAAGGGACTACCGACGGTCATGGCCCTGACGACCATCCTTGATATTGAGACGGGGCTGCCTCTTGCGATCCTGAATGCTACGGGTCTTACAGATTTAAGGACCGGTGCGGCAGGTGCAATTGCGACCCGGTATCTGGCAGGCAAAAGATCGGTGACCGTTGGCCTGGTAGGCACAGGACGCCAGGCCGCAGCCCAGCTCGAGGCGATATCACGCGAAATCGACGTGGTAGGAGTCCGTGCCTGGAGCAGGAAAGATGTGTCTGCGAAAAAATTTGCAGAGAGATTCTCTCGTTTTGACTGCAGGACGGGAACACTTCCCTTTGTCTGCGATTGTGATGTGATTGTTACTACGACCCCTTCACGAACTCCTATCCTCATGGATGAGTGGGTCCACGAGGGGACTCACATCAATGCAATCGGTGCGGACGCACCCGGAAAAGAGGAATTAGACCCTGAGATTCTCAAGCGGGCGATGGTAATTGTCGATGACCCTGTCCAGGCCATCCATTCGGGAGAGATTAATGTCCCGATAAGGGAAGGGAGATTCTCTCCGGAGGAGATTGCAGGGACGCTTGGAGACGTGGTACTTGGCCGGAAGAAACGGAGGGACAACGAAGAGATTACAATCTTTGACTCAACAGGCCTCGCTATCCAGGACCTTGCGATCGCTTCAGTTGCGATGAAGAACGGAAACTACCTGGAACTGGAATTCCCGTAGGAATGAAATATTGCACCGGTCCCGGTTGGTTTTTCAAATTGCGATGTTTGCACCATTCTCTTGGTGCATTGTTGAAGGTTCCTGATCACGTAATATTAAAAAAAAGCGGTGCCGTCAATTCAATCGTTTCTGCTGACCAAAAAAATTGAAAATTTCTGTGCTACCGTTCAGCCTGCCGTATTACACGGGAGGCGTCAGTATGAAATTCTGGAAGAACGCGATGAGCAATTTTAATAGTGCTGCCCAGTCAATTGTCGTAATGTCAAACACAACTATCACCTCCTTGATGCATGTCATACATTATATCGTATAACTGTATTTAGGAGTTGACATTTTGACACATTAACGTATTTTGAGTTTAATTTTATTTCAAGAATAAAACGGTTGTGCAACCCGATTTACTGAGCGGCTAGGGCATTAGCAAGTACATTGGCAAGGGGGCCGGTAATCCAACACTGCACAAGGCGGGAGCGTAGGGAGCGGTCTAATCCAGGATTTTCAAAAGAGCTACGGGGACTTTTGTAAAAAAAAAGTACTGGTATTTCCCGTTATCTACGGAAAAACAGATCTAAAATTATTCAGCGGTCTTCTTCCATTTCTGCCAGACCTGTTCCCGGTAGACGGGGCCGGAGTTATAGGTGCAGAACGGTATGAGCGTTCCGTCAGGGGTCGCATAATGGATACAGCAGCGCTGGACACGGCCGATGTCATAGTTATACCGGTCCATGAAATGCATGGTACCAATAAAGAGTGCATTCCAGTGAAACTCCCGTAACGCATCAAAATTCTGCAACAACAAGGCTTTTCCGATCAGCTTCCAGAAATCTATTGCACTCCCCTGTTCGCTTTTCTTCACGGAATCATGAAGTGCCTTGATGCCTTCAAGCAGGGTCTTGTACTTGTTCAGGGACCCTCCTTTTCTGAGTTTTCCTGCCATTGCATCGATCGATTCAAAGAAAAGGTCTACATCAAGCATGCGGTTAATGGGGACCAGGCCCTCTTTTGTTACAAATACATACGTTGCCGCCCCGCAGTGCTGGTGGGCAGTAAACCGTATCTGGGGTTTTCCGGCGTAAGCTTCGAAAAGGTCGGATATTGGTATTACGCAGGGGATCGGGTAAAAGTCTGATTTCCTGATCACACCGTCAGTCTGTGCCTCAACAGCTGCAGATATATCCGGCACCGTGACCCTCTCCCGGATGATATCGTCCTGGCTTGCGGCACCGGTAAATGCGATCGGCTGGAAGTTCACACCGCGGACCACTGAAATATGGTCGGCCGCATACCGGATGATATCCCCTACCTGGTGGTCATTCCGACCCCGGATTATTGTGGGGACCAGCACGATGCCAAGGCCGATTTTGATGCAGTTCGCCACTACTTTTTCATCAATTGCAAGGTTCGGGTTCGTATCACTGGTCACCCCGTCAAAATGAAGATAAATGGTATTGGTACCTGCATCTTTGAGTCCCTGGGCATAGTTGATATCTTTTGCCAGTTTTATCCCATTCGTCGCGACCTGCACCTGCGGAAATCCGAGTTCTTTCGCCTTCCGGATAATCTCCGGCAGGTCTTCGCGCATGGTCGGCTCGCCACCCGAGAACTGCACCGCGGGGGCCGGGACTGGTTTTTCAGCCCTCAGAAGTTTGAGCATCTCAACAACCTGGTCAAATGAGGGCTCATAAATATACCCACAGGCGCGGGCATTGGCGAAACAGAAGTCACAGTTCAGATTGCAACGGTTTGTGAGGTCAATATTCGCGAGAAGAGTCCCGGACTTATGATTGTTGCAAAGTCCGCAATTGGCAGGGCAGGTCTCTTCTGAACCATCCCGTTGTGGATTTTCAATACCCGATCCGATATTTTCGTACCCATCGAACCTTCGGTACATGTCCACGTCAGACCAATAGAGATCACGGAATGACCCATGCTCATTGCATGAACGGCGTATCCATACTCCGCCATCTTCCTCTACGATATCCGCGTCAATAACCGTATTGCAGACAGGGCACAGGCTCTTTGTCTTTTTGATCAGCATAATACTCCAACCGATGCATCCTTTAGAGGAATTTCTCCCTTAGATACCTTAATGTTTATACCTGCTCTTTATTTTAGGTATTGGGGTGCTCCAGTATTAGTATCGAAACAATAATAATAGCATTGGTATCCGCTCTTTGGATCATGCTCCCGGCGTATATTCCGAACTCCTCGGCAGCTGCATTCGGAGGGGGCGCACCCATCGACGGAGGGAGAAATTTTTCTGATGGCAGGAGACTTTTTGGAAGTGGGAAGACCTGGCGAGGGCTTATTCTTGGGATTGCATGCGGGGTGCTTGTCGGTTTAGTCCAAATCTTCCTTGCTTCATATTTCAACTGGGATTTTTTTCCCGTGCTGACAGTGGCTGCGGTGTTTCTCCTTGCGACCGGGGCCCTCCTGGGTGATCTCGGAAAGAGTTTTTTCAAGCGCCGCCTCGGGAAAAATTCTGGGGACCCCTGGCCGGTGGCAGACCAGTATGACCTGGTTGCAGGGGCCTTCCTGCTGACGGCAGTTTTCGACCCGCAATGGTTCTTTACGGTAATGACCATTCCGATTGTGATCATCATCCTTATTATTACACCCCTGCTTCACCGGGCAACCAATATTATCGGGTACCTGGCAGGCGTGAAAGAGGTACCATGGTGAGTGAGATGAGGAGCACCGTGACTTTTTGGGAGGAGATATCATGATAAACAGGATCGCAGATGCACTCATCCGACATGGTGCCGTTGAGTACGGCCATTTTGTCCTGGCTTCAGGCGCGACCAGCTCGTATTACCTGGATGTAAAATCCGCTATGACAGACCCGGCCCTGCTGGGACTGGTGTGCGGGGAAATTGCGGGTCGGTTCCCTTCAGATATTGTTGCAGGGGTCGCGGTAGGCGGAGTCCCCCTCGCGGTAGGCGTCTCACTTGCCAGTAACCGTCCGTACGCAATTATCCGGAGCGGGGAAAAAGACCATGGAAAAAGTGGTCGGTTGATCGGGGATGTGAAAGGAAGAAATGTCCTCCTCGTTGAAGATGTGACCACCTCAGGCGGTTCGGCATTATACGGGGTAACAGCCCTCCGGGACGCCGGCGCCAGTATCAATGTGGTCGTGACGGTCGTCGACCGGGAGCAGGGCGCCGCCGCTGCACTGGCAAAGGATAATGTGACACTTCATGCACTTGTTAAAGCAAGCGAGATAACCCAAGGAGTAACCAGTAGTAATGGACGGTTGGTCTGATACATGACAATGAAGATCCTGGTTGTAGGGGGAGGGGGCAGGGAGCATGCGATTGCAAGCGTCCTTTCCCGCAACAGCGAAGTAGAGCTTTATTCTGTAATGTCGAAGAAAAATCCCGGTATCTGGTCTGTTGCAAAACGGGTCCTGGTCGGGGATGAGACAGACGTCAAACGAATTGCAGACTTTGCATCAGGTGTTGGTGTCCAGTGCGCAATGATCGGGCCTGAAGCTCCCCTGCAGGCGGGCATTGCCGACGAACTAGAAGCCCGGCAGATTGCATGCGTGGGCCCGACCAGGGAAGCTGCGCGCCTCGAGACCGACAAAGGGTTCTGCAGGGTCATGATGGACCGTCACGGGGTGGCGGGCTGCCCGAAGTACCGTGTTTTTCACAACCAGGTGGATGCCGAATCTTTCATTTTACATTACCCCGGAGACCTTGCCATCAAGCCGATCGGTCTCACTGGTGGAAAAGGTGTACGTATCATGGGGGAGCACGTGGACCGGAACGGTGCGATCGAGTACGCAGGACAACTGGAAGGCCAGGTCGTTGTCGAGGAACGTCTCATCGGTGAAGAGTTCACCCTCCAGGCATTTGTTGACGGCTCACACCTGATACCGATGCCCCTTGTCCAGGACCATAAGCGTGCATTCGAAGGAGACCAGGGCCCGAATACCGGGGGTATGGGTTCCTATAGCATGCCAGGTCATTCGTTGCCGTTTGTATCCCATACAGACCGGGAAAAGGCACTTCGCATCATGAAGGACGTGGTCCGGGTGATGGCAAAAATCGGGCAGCCGTACCGGGGAATATTATATGGCCAGTTTATGAACACCAGAACCGGTCCGATGGTGATTGAGTTCAATGCCCGGTTTGGTGACCCGGAAGCTATGAATGTGCTCTCACTCCTTGAGTCCGACATGGCTGAAATTATGATTCGGATTACGGAGGGAACACTTTCTTCGGGGTCGGTAAAATTTTCCCGGGAAGCTACGGTCTGTAAGTACCTCGTACCGGAAGGTTACCCTGATACACCGCGTTCCGGCAGGCCCCTGGCATTCGGGGACTATGGCAATGCTCTGCTGTTTTATGGTAATGTCGAGTTGAATAACGGGGAACTCTTAACCCAGTCTTCCCGGACTCTTGCATTTGTGGGAAGGGCTGACACACTGGATGAGGCAGAGAAAATCGCAGAATCCGCTGCCTCATCGGTCGGTGGCGACGTTTGTCACCGTCGTGATATCGGGACGGAAGCGTTGCTCCAGAAGAGAATAGAACATATGAAGGAGATACGATGAAAAAAGACCTTCTCTCGCTTCTAGATATTTCAAAAGAGGAATTGCAGAAGATCCTCGCAGAAGCGAAACATCTCAAGAAAATGAAAAAAACCGGCGTGCCTCATGAACTGCTGAAGAGAAAGGCACTCGCAATGATATTTGAGAAGCCTTCAACGAGGACCAGGCTATCCTTTGAAGTCGGTATGCATGACCTGGGTGGGCATGCCCTGTACCTGAATTCACAGGACCTCCAGCTTGGCCGTGGAGAAGAGATCAGGGATACCGCACGGGTTGCTTCACGCTATGTATCAGGCCTGATGATCAGGGCCTACAAGCACCAGACGATTGTCGATTTTGCCCGGTATTCTACAGTCCCGGTCATCAACGGGCTTTCAGACAGGGAACATCCCTGCCAGCTGCTCGCGGATATCCTCACGATCTGGGAACATTTTGGTTCTACGATCGATGTAAAGGTGGCGTGGGTAGGTGACGGGAATAATGTCTGTAACTCGCTTGTGTTGTCCTCAGCGATTACCGGTATGATTGTGAATATTGCAAGTCCCCGAGGATTTTTACCAAAAGAAGAAGTTGTGGAGAGGGCGACCGGACTTGGCGGGCGTGTGGAAGTAATGCATGACCCCGTGGAAGCGGTCAGGGATGCAGATGTGGTGGTCACCGACACCTGGGTCTCAATGGGTGAAGAGGCCCGGTATGATGTCCGTATCAAGGCATTCCAGGGCTATACTGTTGATAGTAACTTATTGAAACACGCGTCCCCCGATGCAATTGTTATGCACTGCCTCCCCGCGCACCGGGGCCATGAGATAACGGATGAGGTGATCGAGGGGCCTCAGAGCGTGGTCTGGGACGAGGCAGAAAACCGCCTGCATTCCCAGAAAGCGTTATTAGTAAAAATGTTGGGTGATATGAGGGAGTAACCGGGAATCATCCGGATATTACCTGTTTTTTATGGATATTATTGTTGTTTGGTCTTTATCTCTAAAAATTGCCTACTTCAAACCTGCAATTGCAATTAAGAAATTACCCCCTATTGTACCTGCATCCCAACATTATGCCGGGGGACATTGTTATCTGAACTCCCCAAAAAAAGGTTCTGATCCATAAAAAAGTCAAAATTATAGACCCTGTTACTATTCAGCAACGGCGGTCCCCCCCGCAAACGTTTATATTTTTTGGACAGATGACTTTTATTAACCTCAATTTGAAATTGGAATACCGCGCAGAAAATTGACCCGCGGTCCATGCAAATACGTAACCTGGCTTAAGGTACCGCGTAACGTTGCATCACACGAATCTAACGTCCCCGTGGAGACGTTGAATTCAGGATTGGGATCCGGGTGAAATTGATCGATTGGCAGAATCGGCATTTACAAGGCGATTTCAGAATGGAAAAAATTGTGGTTTTCATCGTGTATATCAGGTCCTTGAATGAGGAGTGAAAGGGTTTGAGATCTTCCCTTCACCATTGACCCGGTATTTTTTTAGTAGACCAAGGCCAGAGTGGGGTGATGAAAATAATTGGGCGACACGGCTAAAAGGAGTAAGAGGTGGAAAAAGACCTGATTGTCAGAAAGAGAATTTATGATGGCCTCTTGAATCTTCCGAAGGTATTCTGACCTGGTGATGTCAACGTCCAGCGTATTCTTCATGGTGAAACCGCGACAGGCCTTATCTCTCTACTCGGGTACCCTGACCAGGAGGTCCAGCGAAAATCATCCGATAGATTGGCAGACATTGGCGAACCTGCAGTTTTGCCCCTTATTGGATCACTAAAACACAGGAAGACGGCCGTCCGGATAGGATCGGTTGAAGCACTCGGCCTGATAGGGTCCCGCCAGGCGGTCCATCCCCTGGTAGGACTGCTCAACAATGACAAGAGCAACGAAGTACGGTGGGCTGCGACGATTTCATTGGCATCAATAGGGGACGAAGCCGCAATTGCACCGCTGATCTCCGCATTACGGGACCCCGATAAATATGTACGGTCGGGGGCGGCAGCGGCATTGGATATATTCGGGTGGAAAACTCCGGAAATCCAGATGCAGGCATACTATTACATCGCAAAACAGGAATGGGGGAGGATTCCACCTCTTGGAGAACCGGCCAGTGCTCCTTTGCTGTGGGCATTAAACGACCGGGACCCACGGGTACGTGCGGCAGCGGTGGATTCACTGGGGGAACTCCATACGCCGGTTGCCAGGGGTGCCTGTAGTATTGCGTTACGTGACCCGGACCCGTTTGTGCGGAAGCGGGCAGCCCTTGTATTTCCTAAATGTGGCATCCCGCTGACGATTCTCCCCAGGGGTCTCTCCAGGCGACCAAGAACGAAACCCAGCCCTTATATTGCAGCCATGCTGAACCTGATGTTTCTTGGTGTCGGGTACAATTACCTCGGGTACTGGTTTGGGTTCGTTTTATTCCAGGTCTTTATTACTATCAACTTAATGACAATTGCAGTCACCGGGAGTCCGCTTCCCCTCCTTGTTATTCCTCTGATGTCTGTGCCGTATTCCATACTGTTTGCCATTCACGCATGGTACCTTGCGAACAAAATCCCTGACTTGTGATACCTTGAATACGTTTTTTTTACACCCTGACGGAGGAACATCTCCTGCAATAATGGAACATTCCAATTTTAAAAGGAGCATCTGGAATATCTGCCAGTTTTTCCGATATCAGCAACAGGTGGTGGAGTAACTGAACATATTGAATATATTCTGCCCGGAACCACCGGATATCGAACAGATGAAACAACAGAAGGATATCGGGGCCCTCATCCAGGCCCTCAGATATAAGGACCTCGATATCCAGTGGCGGGCCGCCGAAGCTCTTGGTGAGATGGGGACAGACGGGACGGACCACCTGCTTTTAGCGTTGCAGTCCAGGAACAAACATGTCAGGCTTGGAGTGATGGAAGCTCTTGGTGAGATAAAGGCGAACGAGGCAGTCCAGCCCCTGATAAAGGCACTCAAAGATCCCGACAATGAGATCCGGTGGGAAGCCGCATTTGCACTGGGAGAGATTGGGGATGAACAGGCGATACCATCACTTGTGGAGGCCTTAAAAGACCACGACCGTTTTGTCAGGTATTGGGCAGCAGTAGCCCTTGATAAATTTCATTGGCAGCCAGGCAACGATGGGTTGCATGCCTACCTGCACCTTGGTAAACAGGAATGGAAGGAGATGGTGGCGATTGGAGTGGCAGCGATTGAACCCCTCAGTGTTGTATTGACCGATCGGGACAGTGAAATCCGTGAGGAAGCAGTATGGGCACTGGGATCTATCGGGTCAGAAAAGACCATTCCCGTGGTTTATCGTTCACTGAGCGACGTGAGTGATTACGTTCGCTGGAATGCGGTTAAGGCTGCACCGCGTGTCGGCCTTTCACTTGCATATCTTCCACGCGGGCTCTCACTCAGACCGAGGCTCCGGAAAAACCCATACATCGCCGGGTTCCTGAATTTCGTCCTGCCCGGGATGGGGTATTTCTACCTTGGTAAATGGTGGGGCATTATCATATTCCAGATTGATGTGTATGCAACAACACTGATGTTTGCGACGAATGGAGAATTCACCGCCTATGGTCTCAATTATCCGGTTTATTTTATCCTTGCAGTCCATGCGTGGTACATGGCCAGTAAAATGCCGGACCTGTAACCGGGATGAATGCGTTACAGGGCGGAAAAGGGAGTCCAGGTGGCCACTTATTTTTTTTGGGACGAGAGTAATAACCGGCCACCAAAATCATTTCAGTACCAGGCCCGGAAACGTTATGATTCATGGTACAATGCTTCTAATTCAGGCTAAAGAACCTCTCATTCATCGGCATCTTCCTGGACCTGGGGATCAGTTGCGACCACATTTTTTTCATTCGTAATACGAAGTTCCCGCCTGAATATATTGAGGCTTGCCACCAGGCCGACAACGATATTGAAATAGAAGAGGAGGACCCGCCAGAGAAGGACAAAAAGCCCGAGTACCGATGCCGGCACAATCAGTGCATAGAGTGACGTGGCCGAGAGTTCGGCAATTCCCGATGAGCCCGGTGTCAGTGGTATCATCATTACGATGGCGATAATCAACTGGAAAAGGTAGGACTCGGCAATAAACGGGGGTTGTGCGAGTGAGAGCAGGAGAAGAGACGCGACAAAAAATTCGGATGCCCAGAATAACGTGGTAAAGACGGTACCGTAGATCAGTCCTTTCCGTGCACTTGTGGTAAACCGGTGCAGGCTCACAAAGAAATTGTCCATTTCCTCATCTGCGTACCGCACAACCTTCTGCATCGTCTTTCCTTTCCAGCGGGTACCTGCCCAGGTGATTATCCGGGTCAGAAATACTTTTGCACGCTCAGGTTTCCGTGCCGAGTAGAAAAGGAGGATGATTAGTCCGATCATTACGGCAAGCCCGACAAACATACCGATAATCAGGCCAATGTTTAAGCCCCTCCATATACTCTGGAGGAATACCATGGCCAGTACTCCCATGATGACCAGGACAACGCCATCAAGTACCCGTTCCATGAGAACGATCGCGGTCGCATCACCAATTTTTAAATCCGCCCGGTACAATTCATGGATCCTGACTGGTTCACCTCCTGCCTGTCCCGGTGTAATTGCCCCGGCAAGAAGGTTTGCGATAACGAGGTTGAAGCAGTGCGAAAATTTCACCGTGTAACCAAGCGACCCGGACATGGTCCTGATACGCAGCGCCCAGAATAACAACGAGGCTATCCGTAATAGTGTGGCGAGTAAAAGGAACCAGAGATTGAGCTTGAGAATGGTAAGGAGCGTGTTGGTATCGAAAGTTGTGGCGAGGACGATGACCAGTACTACGGTTGAAAATGCGACTGATATCCAGATCAAGCGTGCCTGAGATTTGTCCATCCTTGTGCTATTCCTCCAACAAAATCAAATTTACATCTCGATACGGGTGACTACTCCATGGATCTTATGGGACGGGAGCTTATAGAACTGCACAAAGGATGGCGAGAGTCGTTTAATTGCTGAGAATATTTTCCATATGAGATTATCGGTGACAATTTCTTCCAACCCGTAAAAGATCGTTTTCTCCCTGATTTCGGCATCACGGAGAATTTTTGTCATGTTGATGATCTCCATGTACCCGTAGTCGATCTGAAAGACCCGGAGACCGTCTTCCAGGTCTTCCCCAAATTTCCAGTTGACCCCGAACGGAGTTTCGAGCTGGTGAAGGCTGATGATAATATTGTCTTCATACAGGATGTTGTTGTTGAAGATGGTATGGGAGATGTAACTTGGGATCTTCTGGATATCCCGGGCAAAAAAGAGTGCTGTGCCCTTGATTTTTTTCACATGAGTATAGACATAGCTATATTTTTCCCGGAATTCAACCAGGTCCATCGGGTTCATCACGGTAAATAGCCGTTTCTGGCCATAGATATAGATCATGATCAGGGTGAATGGTATTGCCGCGATTATCAACGACCAATACCCACCGTTTGGAATCTTGAATGTGGTTGAGAAGAGGTAGACCAGGTCCACCAGGAGAACACAAAATGCAATGGCCGTCCTGATATACTGCCGTTTTAGCAGGAAAATTGCGGTGATCATGATACCCGTTACCGTCATCGTCCCCATCACGGCAAGCCCGTACGCGGCTGCGAGGCGCTCGGAATATTCAAACTGGAACAGTACATAGAGTACCGCCAGGAGCAGGAACCAGTTGACCGAATCGATATAAATCTGGGAGCGCAACTCGGCAGAAGTATAATCGATCTTGAGCAGGGGTATGACACGGGTGGTGATACCCTGGTATACAATTGAGAATATTCCCGAGATAATTGACTGGGAGGCGATAACCGTGGCGATGATGGCAAGGATCAGGAACGGAATATACAGGACTGGTGCGACATTGTATGCCATTTCAAACAGGATGTTTTTTGATTCCGGGTGCTGCAGGAGAAATGCTCCCTGGCCAAGGTAGTTCAGTACGAGGGCACAAAAAACAAGTCCCCATGCCTTCAGGATAGGGTCCCTTCCCAATTGCCCCATGTCTGCAAATAACGCCTCACCACCCGTGGCACAGAGAATCACCTGTGAAAGGATGAAAAATGCGGTGATCCCGTTGGAGGTGACGAAATTAATCGCATAATAGGGGTTCAGTGCGTTGATTATGGCAGGCACCTGGACAATATAGAATATTCCGAGGACGGCAAGAATGAGGAACCATATGAGCATGACCGGTCCGAATGCCCATGCTACCTTTTCCGTCCCTTTCTTCTGGAAGGAGAAGAGCACGATGGCAATGACGGCCGCGATAATGACAAGGATACTCTGGCTGATACCTGCTACCCCGGGGATAAGCCTGAGCCCCTCCACCGCGGAAAGGATACTGATGGCAGGGGTGATGACACCGTCACCAATCAGAAGTGATACCCCGATAATCGCGAGGAGTGAGAAGAACGTTATGGCCCGGCCTGACTTGAGCATCGGGAGAAGGATCTCTTTCAACACGATCGTCCCACCCTCCCCTTTTTTACCCAGTTGCATCGCAAGCCAGGCGTATTGTATCGTGACGAGGATAATTAATGTCCAGACGATCATGGAAATGATCCCGGTCAGGTTCTGGATGGTAGGCTGGACCAGCAGGAAAATCACGGTGAGGGTGTAGATAGGGCTGGTCCCGACATCCCCGAAGACAACACCCATCGATTTGATGACACCTTTAAAATAATTCGGGGAATGGACGTCGGACATCTTCACTAAAACTTCTCAATCTGAGTATAATATAGGTTCGTAGATGACCTGGTACCCTGGGGGCCATAACTGTTGCCGGTAGGCAGATCCCAGGTTTTTCACACGCCGGCGCGAAGTGCAAATCCTGGACTCCGCGGAGTAACCCGCGAGGTATTTTTTCTTCATGTAAAATGGCCCTGTCCAATCTTGTAAAATTCCCCCTCGGGAAGGATACTTTAACTTGATCCGGTGCAAATTACTCGGGTAAAGGGATATGGCATGGATGAAAAACGGTCGTTCTTTACTTCGGAACCCCCGGAAGACCCCGGACGGTTCTATGAAAAAATAGATACGGCGATACGGGGCCAAAGAGAGTTTTCGCTGATCAGTGCGGCAGTTGAGCTTGGAATTTTTGATGTATGTGCAACCCCGGTGACGGCGGAGGATCTGGCGTCCCGTATTTCTGCCGACCGGGAAATGTGCCGCCTGCTCTGCGAGGCACTGGTTGCGGAAGGCCTGTTGACCTTTGATTCTGGGAAATACTCAGACACAGCGATGACATCGACGTACCTGGCCCGAAGTTCTCCCTATTCACAGGTCCATTATATCGGGCAGCTTGGAACGATGGCCAAGGAATTGTGGGCCCCGCTTGCCCGCATTGTCCTGAATGGACCGGTGCAGTATGGGAAAGAGGATTTTTTTCGCGGGTACTCTCTTCCTGCGATGGCTGAAAACGCCGTATCCGGAAGGATACAGGCAGTCACCCGTGCAATTATTGGTCTCCCTGGTTTTTCCCGTATCAGGCGGGTACTGGACCTTGGTGGCGGGCATGGTCTCTACGCGATCGCACTTGGCATACAGCGCCCTGATATTCAGGCATGGGTGTTTGACTTACCCCACGTTGTCACCCTGGCGGAACGTTACCTGGAACAGTACAGGGTGGAGAACGTGCACCTGATACCAGGGGATTTTTTCACGGATTCGTTTGGTGAAGGCTATGACCTGGTGATATCATCATCAAATCCGAGTGGGAAATCCATTCAACTGCTGCCAAAAATCAGCGGGGCCATGAATGAAGGAGGTTTCTTTGTCAATATCCAGTCTGCCGGTGGCCCCCCCGGTGACCCGCTCCAGTCGCTGGAATGGAAACTCTGGACATTTACCGGGGTTAACAAATTACAGGGGGAATGTACCAAGGAACAGGTGTTTATGACTCCTGCATATCGGGAGGCATTATTGGAGAACGGTCTGCTTGTCATTGATGAACGGGATATCCGGGACCATTACCACAAGGATACGTATGTTCGGATGGTAATTGCCCGGAAAGGGATAGAGACAAACGGATAGGACCGTTGTACCGCCGGTACCGATGTGCACAGCGATTCCCAAGCAATGGAATTACTACATTGCCAGGGACAGGTGCAGATGCTGGCGCCATACCTTTAACCTAATCAGCCGCAATGTAAACGATAATGACCCTAAATCCTCTTTCCACTCGTATTGAGTATATCGGGTTCTGGAAAAGAATAGGTGCAACGGTCCCTGATCTGGCCGTAGCCGGAATATTTGCTTTTTTCTTACAATTGCTTCTCATCCAGCTGAACGTTCCCTATATCGTATTCTGGACCGTGCTGAGTACAGGAATATTTTACCTGGTTTTTTATTCGCCCCTCTGGACTAGTTCATCATACCAGGCGACACCCGGCAAACTGCTATTCGGCATAGTCGTCGTCGATGGTAATGGACGGCGGCTGGGAAGGCGGCTGACATTTTCCCGCGCCCTTGTGCGGGAACTCGGTAAGTATGTCTCGTTATTGTTGTTTGGGGCCGGCTTTGTTATGATCGGGTTTACGAGCCGGAAACAGGGGCTGCATGATCTCCTGGCACTTACGGTTGTGACTTGGAGATCGCAGGTATTTACGAATAACCCTGCCAGGTCTCCAGGTTTTGTTCCGGTTACGGGAAGGCTCAGGCTGGCAACCGTGATAATTACGCTCTGTATTCTTTGTACCGTCATCCCGGCATTTTATTATGAAACGGTTGCCCACCAGCCAGTTACCCCGGCACGTGTCGCAGCCCGCAGTCTTGCAACCGCCGCCGATACACTCAATGGTTCAAAGTATCCCGGTTATTCACTGGTTGCATATGATGCCGCTATCGCGCTCCAGCCGGACGACCCGGAAATCCTGATGAAAAAATTGTATTTCCTGGGAAATATCGGACGGGTGGACGAAGCACGCGTTTCCCTGGACCAGATGGTCAGGATGTATCCCAATGAAACGACACCGCTGATTTTCCAGGGGGACCTCTATCTCCGAGAAGGGAAATTCCGGGACGCAGTGTCCTCCTACGAACAGGCAATTGCAAAAGACCCTAAAAATGCCCGGATATGGGTAAAAAAAGGTGATGCATACCTCACCGAGGCGATGATTGAAATGGCAAAGATGCGCGATATGTACCGCAACCTGACATCAGCAAAACCCGGTACGGCGCAGGAGGCGGTGTCTTCCGACGCATTCCGTTCCACACAGCCATACCAGGAAGCAGTCAAGGCTTACAATAAGGCAATTGAACTCGACCCGTTGACAAGTGTCGCGATTACTGAACGAATCCTTTCATCCACGCAACATCTCCTTGATTCCTATAGTGGCATCCTGGATGATATTGGGGGTGGAAACGCTGCACGGTAACGTTAGGTGTGCATTCGTACCACATGACGTTCCCGATAGTCCGGTCAATGGGGTATTCACCCGATTGGGTTGACTCCGCCCCCTGGTCATTCCAGAAATGATGTAACGCGAAAAGGTCCACCAGGCTGGTTTTAGGTGGTATGGTCAGGACGATGAAGGGTAGTGCCGCAAAACGGGCAAAAATTTGCGCCTTCGGGTGCTTTTTTCCCGCAATGATGGCAGAATGCAATCTCCGTTGCATCCGGGGCATATCCACTATTCTGCCTCGCGACAGGTCGCTTCTCTTCCATGATGACGGGTCTTGCGATGAGGATTGGGGAATTATCCGGCCCCCTGAGATGGGCTTTTCCAGTGCCGCGGTGGTGCCCTGTCCCCTGATCCACTGCGTCAGGAGCCTCATGTTGCTGATGGACCGGTTTTTCGGGAGGTTTTGACGGGTGAAGATCATCCTTATGGACCGTTACCGGGAACTCCCGGTGACGCGTGATGGATTTTACCGGCTTTAACGGTCTCCCGTGAAGGAGGCTGATCCATTCCTCGATCTCGGCGGTCCGGTCAGCGCCTTCCTGGACGAATGCAATTTTCATTGTCCTTGTCTCGTCAGCTGATGTCCTGATGGTGAGGACCAGGAACGGGTCGGGTGATCCCGGTGATTCGAGATGGCTTCCCATGACGACGTCACGCGGGAATTCCTTGGAAATTACCCCTGGTTTTTTCTCGTCCTGGTCGATTAAAAAAATCCGCTTGTCGGTAATACAGGCATTAAAGGAGAGTTTCTTGATGCCGACAGAGCTGGAATACCGAAGTACTCTCTCACCTGGTTCCAGGTACTGTTCAGGTCCGTTTCCCGGGTCGTTTTCATATGCCTGGACCATTTTTTATTTCTCCTGTCTGTGAATCTGATTATCCATCAACTCTCATCTCCCAATCCATGCCGGTTACGTAATGATTATGTGTACCCATCCCTTTATTTTAATTTTCCAATGGCACCCGTGGATGACTCCGGTCCCGGGCAATCCCGTGTGCCCCGAAATTGTTACCCTGTGGAAAAAATTAAATCAGGTTGTGGATCAGGCGTGGCACTTCTGATGGTCGTTGCGCAACCGGGACACCCATCGCTTTCAGTCGCTCGATCTTCGATCGGGCATCGCCTTCTCCACCTTCGATGATGGCGCCTGCATGCCCCATCCGTTTTTCAGGTGGTGCGGATATTCCTGCGATGTATGCGACGATCGGGATCTCGGCTGACTTTGCCCCTTCCTCTTCAAGGGCCCCGCCAACTTCCCCGATAATAACGACTGCTTTCGTCTCCCGGTCTTCGGAAAACCTGGTCAGGACATCGGTAAACGTCTGGCCGATTACGGGGTCCCCTCCAATGCCGACAACGGTACTCTGGCCGAGCCCTGCGCGGGTGAGTTCATCGACAATTTCGTAGGTAAGGGTACCACTCCGCGAAATCACGCCGATGTGACCTCGTGTGAATAATTGTGCCGGCATAATACCCAACTTTACCTCCCCGGGTGAAAGCAGGCCCGGGCAGTTCGGACCGATGACGCAACAATCATTCATTTTTGCATACGAGATCGCTTTCATCGTATCATGGACCGGTATATGTTCGGTGATGGCGACCACGAGCGAAAGGCCGGCGCTTGCAGATTCCATGATCGAGTCCCCGGCTGCGAAGGCCGGGACAAAAAGGACGCTTGCACTGGCATCATGTTCTTTCAATGCGTCACGGATGCTGTTATACACCGGGACACCATGGACTTCCTGCCCGGCCTTACCGGGTGTTACGCCAGCGACTACACCCCTGCCGCCAACACTTTTCGCGTACTCGTTCATCAGGGCGATGTGAAACGCCCCCTGGTTACCGGTGGCCCCGGTGACGATCACGCCTGTTTTTTTATCCCCGAAGATCATCGTGTCATCTCCACTGCTGCTTTTACCACCTGTTCCATGGTGTCGGGCATCTGGTAACCCTTGTCTGAAAGCAGTTTTCTGCCTTCTGTTTCGTTTGTACCTGCGAGACGGACGATGACGGGCTGCGCTACGTCTGCACTGATGATCCCTTTTGCGACCTCGTCACACCGGGTAATCCCGCCGAGAAGGTTCACGACAATCGCTTTCACGGACGGGACACTGGCAACAAGCCGGACCGCATTCATTACCCGCTCCTGTTCGGCACCACCACCGACATCGAGGAAGTTCGCGGCCCTGCCGCCATAATATTCAATCAGGTCGAGTGTCGCCATGGTCAGCCCGGCGCCGTTCCCGATGACGCCAATCGTGCCTTCTAGTTCGACATAAGAAAATCCGAACCGTTCCGCTTCACGTTCCCGGTCTGAAAGGTCACGGTTCACCGTGATACCCTGCCTGTTCAGGGCATTATCATCGACGATCAGTTTTGCATCGGCGGCGACCACCCCCCCGGGCGTTGTGACAAGGGGGTTGATCTCTGCTAGTAATGCGTCTTTCTTCTGGAATACATGGTAGAGACGGTTGATTAACGGGCCCAGTTCCTTTGGTGCTTTTCCAAGAAGGTCCCGTACCATGAACTGCGGGACATCGTGCATGATCAGGGGGAGTGATGCCCGACGGATAGCGTCCGGGTCCTCTTTTGCGGCTTTCTCGATCTCTACCCCGCCGGCATCGGCAAAGAGGATGAGTGCATGCTGTGTTGACCTGTCGACCGCGATAGAAAGGTAATATTCATGCGTAATATCGAGCCGCTCCTCGACCAGCACTTCTTTGACCGGGATATGTTTAATCTCCCGCGAAAAAAGGTCCTGCGCGGTCTTCACCGCAGTGGCCTTATCCGCCATCAGGACACCACCGGCCTTTCCTCTCCCACCGACATCCACCTGTGCCTTCAGGACCAGCTTGTCCGGGAGCGCCGGGAGGTGCGCTGCAAGTTCATCCGGTGACCTGATCAGGACGCCGCCTGGGATCCGTATGCCCGACTCTTCGAGCACCTTCTTTGCTTCATACTCGAGTATCTTCATGCTGACTGCCCTCTCTCTTTTACCAGTTCAAACCCGCGGGACATCGCGCCCAGGTTCAGCTTTTCAGTCCCTTTTGGTACACTGTCAAGAATTGCACGCTCGATTGCCGTTTCAGATACCAGTTTCGTCGCTGCGACCAGTGCCCCGAGCATGACAATATTGGCAACAATATCCCGTCCCAGCTTTTCCCTTGCTTCCTTCGTCGCCGGTACCTCGATACAGGTGCATACCGGTCTTGAATGGACAAGCGTGGAATCGATGATCATGATGGCATCCTCCGGTGCCGACGCACCATATTTTTCGAACCCTTCCTGTGACATGATCACGTAGATGTCCGGGACGGTGACTTTCGGAAAGAGAATAGGCTCGTCATCGATAATTACCGCACTCATGGATGCCCCACCCCGGGCCTCGGGCCCGTATACCTGCGTCTGGACTGCAAACTTGTTATCATACATCACGGCGGCACGCCCGATGATAACGGCAGAGAGGATAATCCCCTGGCCGCCAAACCCTGAAAACCGTACTTCGTGTCTCACTTCGGTAACCCCATGACCGGACGTTTCCGGTTGACAAATTCGCCAACGACAATCGTTGCATCAGGCACCGGCTCGCCCCTCTCTTCATGCTGGAGATATTTCAGCCTCATCATAGAATGCGACCTGAAGTACTCCACCTGGTCGAGTACCTGCCTGAATTTGTTTCTCCTGCCATAGTTCGTCGGGCATTGGACCATGGCCTCAATAAACGACAAACCGGGAGTTTCCATTCCTACTTTCACGGCTTTTGTAAGCTCTTTCACGTGGTAGGAGGTCCAACGGGCCACGTAATTCGCACCTGCGGCAATGGCAAGTTCACAGAGGTCGAACGCAGGTTCGGCCGATCCAAACGGGGTGGTCGTAGAGAGCGCACCCATCGGGGTAGTCGGGCTCCCCTGCCCGCCGGTCATCCCGTAAATCTGGTTGTTCATGCAGACCACCGTGATATCGATGTTTCTCCGGCATGCGTGGATAAAGTGGTTCCCGCCGATAGCTGCAAGGTCACCGTCACCGGTAAAAACAACCACGTGAAATCCGGGGCGGGCCATTTTTACCCCTGTTGCAAACGGGAGGGCCCGGCCGTGCGTGGTATGGAGGGAGTCGGTGACAATGTACCCCGGGGCTCTTGAGGAACAGCCGATACCTGATACGAAGATGGTTTCATCTTTTTTCCAGCCCATTCCGTCTATGGCTTCGAGTGTGCAGTTGATGATTGTCCCGTTCCCGCAGCCTGCGCAATAGATGTGCGGCAAGCGGTCCTGGCGGAGCCACTCATCGTAGCTCATATTCCCACCCCTGTTAATTTTTTCAGTTCTGCAGGCAGGTGAAGGTCTCCTCCAAGTTTCGGGACCTGGATTACGGGGACCCGTGTATGACGGTCAAATTCACGTGCTATCTGGCCGAGGTTCAGTTCAGGAATGATGAAGCGTGTTGCATTCGGGAACTCGGCTATCGCGTGCTCGGGAAATGGCCATACCATCTTCAGGCGGAGGTGCCCGATATTTTTGCTTCCCGTATCATGGAGTACCTGTTCGACCGAACGGGCTGGAACGCCGTACGTGACAAAAACCGTTTCGGCTTCCGGGTTCGTGACGACGTAGTCGGCAATCTCCTTCCGGGCATTTTCGATCTTATTACAGAGGCGCATGACCAGCTGTTCATGAAGTTTCGGGTTCGTGGCACACGGGTACCCCCGTTCATCATGCGTAAGGCCGGTGACGTGGACACCGAACCCTTTTCCAAACCCGGGGAACCCTGGTACAAGGTCCTTTTCCGGGTGGAAAGGAAGGACTCCGGACTCGAGAGGCCTCCTTGCCGTGTGTTCGACCTTGTCCGGGATGATGATCCGTTCGCGCATATGCCCGATAATTTCGTCAGCCATCAGGAAAACCGGTACCCGGAACCTGTCGGCCAGGTTAAATGCCTTCACCGTGAGTTCGTACATCTCCTGCACGGATGATGGACAGAGGGCGATGATGCTGTAGTCACCATGGGACCCGAACCTGCACTGCATCATGTCGCCTGCTGCGGCCATGGTCGGCTGCCCGGTGCTCGGGCCGCCGCGCTGGATATTGACGATCACACAGGGGGTCTCGGTCATCACCGCGTAGCCGATATTTTCCATCATGAGCGAAAAACCCGGGCCGCTCGTTGCGGTCATTGCCCTCGCACCCGTCCACGACGCCCCGATTATCGAGGCCATCGATGCGATCTCGTCCTCCATCTGGATGAACGTCCCGTTCTGTTTCGGGAGTTTTACTGCCATGTGCTCGGCAACTTCGGTAGAAGGTGTAATCGGGTAGCCTCCGAAGAAATTGCACCCGGCTGCGAGGGCGCCTTCAGCACAGGCAATATTTCCCTGCATGAATTGTATCGTACTCAATATTCAATCGCCACCTTGACCGTTTCTCCAGGTTTTTCATCCCTGAACCGGATTGCCTGGTCAGGGCATGTCATCTGGCAGACCCCGCACAGCACCCGGCCATACAGGTGCCGGAGCCTGCAATTTGTGCAGCGTTCAGGCCGGTCGAGCAGGGGGACCAGGACCCCTTTCCTGTTTGGTTTTTTCCCTGCCTGGAATATCTTGTAAGGGCATCCAACGGTGCAGAGGTTGCAGCCTTTACAACGGGACTCGTCGATCTCGATCTTCATGTGGGTGTCCGTTTTATCATTTAGACATTTTGGTTCCTTATGCTTATCTGAATAGCGAACTGAATTGTAGTTTTGCTTTGCAGCTCACGTCATGAAAGAGATCGTTGCCCCGCGAGTCGATGCCGACCACCAGCGGCACCGTGTCAAATTCAAGTTCCCATACGGCTTCTGCCATGCCTAACTCTTCGTAGTAGATGTTGTGGTATTTCATGCATGAAGCGGCAAGGGCTGCACAGCCACCCGTGAACGCCAGGTACACGCCCCTTCCTTTGAGCTGCCCGCGAACTGTTTCACCCATACCACCCTTTCCAACCAGTGCCCTGACACCCTTGTCCAGAAGGGGCCCTGACAGGTTGTTCATCCGTGCCGAGGTGGTAGGGCCTGCAGCAATAACCCTTCCGTTTATTATTATCGGGCCGCAATGGTAAATTGCTGCTCCTTGTGGATCGAACGGGACCCCCCGTTCTTCCATCATCAGGTGGGCTTCATCACGTGCGGTGTATACCCGTCCTGACAGGGTCACCCGGTCCCCGGCCCGGAGGGACAGGACCTCATCTCCAAGCGGTGTACGTAATGCAACGACATTCACCGGGACACCACCACCGTGGCCCGCCGCGATGCCCAGCACTGCACATTTACCGCCACCGGAAGGGAGGCTGTATGACAGGAAGCACGTTTCACCTTCACGGCAATTGCTGTTGTATCCCCGCCGAGGCCCATCGGACCAATCCCCAGTTTATTCACCGTATCGCACAATTCCTGCTCGAACGGGTCCATGCGATCCACGGGGAGGAGAAGTGCTTCCTTTGCAAGGGATGCCACCTGGTCAAACGTGCCCCCGATACCAACACCGAGGATCACCGGTGGGCAGGGCCTGCCCCCTGCAATAAGCATCGTTTCAGCGACAAACTTCGGTATACTGGTCTTTTCTGAAGGGAGAAGCATTGCGATGCGCGACATGTTCTCGGCACCGGCCCCTTTCGGCAGCACGGTGATCGCCAGCTGATGGCCGGGACTGACATGGATGGACGGCATTCCAACGCCGGTATTGTCAAGGGTATTTTCCCTGCTGATCGGGTCCACCACGTTCGGGCGGAGCGGGACTTCTCTTGTTGCTTTCCGGACGCCGTCCCGGACCGCATCAAGTAACGCGGTGCAATAAGGGACTTCGGGGGGGATGGTCAGGTAGATGACCGGTACCCCGGTATCCTGGCATATCGGGAGTTTCAATGCTTCCGCGCGCGAAAGGTTAGCAAGGATATTATGGAATTCACCTTTTGCAACGGGACTGGTCTCCCGTTCCATCGCGTTCGTAATTGCTGATTTTACATCGGCCGGGAGAAAAATTTGTGCCTGCCTGATCGCGTCGCAGGTCGCCTGCACGATGGTATGATAGAGTGCCTGATCGATTGCGTTTGCATTCATTTCCGGTTCGGACTAACGGCTGCATGGATACCGGGCCGGTATTCCCAAATTCACCTACAGACTCTCTTCTGCACCTGTAAAAAAGATTTGTGATCTGTTCACGATGAGTCAATTAATTCTTATACATCAGTCCACCTGGAAATGTCCTTATGCCATTTTACGGTAATTTCACCGGGGGTCAGAAAGGTGTAAATGGTGAATTTGCCCCAAGAGTCTGGTTCCAGTTCGTTGTTTTTTTAATCTGATGCGTTGTTATTTCAAGTAAAAAACCGAAGGTTCAAGGTAAAAATAGATAATCTGTATTCGCCTGTTTCATTGGAGAGGTACCATTCCCCTGATCATGACCCCCGGTCTCACTATGCTTTCAGGACTGAACCGAATTCAAAATGATTGTTGAGTTTCATCAGGACCGATAAAAAAAGATGGGATCAGAATACATTTGCCTCGCTGTGGACGCGTATCTGGTCCTGCTGTATCTCATAGGGCTTAATCTCTCTTGAATGGCTGGATAGCCGCATTTTTACCACTTCAAGCGCAAGATGGACTTCTGTTAAGTCGCTTGGCCTGACATAGCGCAGGATAATAACCGTATCACACAGGTACTCGATAAGGTTGTGGCGGCTTGCATAGGGGTTGTCCTGGTCAGTCTCACTCGTCATAACAACCGTGCACTGCTGGTCATGGAGTACTTCAACAAAACGGAACATCTCCTGCCGCCTCATTGCATTGCTCTCGAAAAGGTCTTCAAATAGGGATATCGGGTCGATCACCACCCGACTGGCACCAAGGGAGCGGATAAGTTCCGGGAGCTCATTTTTAATCTGGCTGATGGCGAGGTTGAAATCTGACGGGTCGAGTTTTAACACGGTGATAAATTGATTCATGTACTGTTTGTAGTCCCATCCTTTCTGGGACATGTATTCATAAATCCGTTCTTCCCGCTCTTCGAGACTGATATAGATCGTATGTTCCCCGAGCAGTACACCTGACCATAGAAACTGGAGAGCGAAGGACGTCTTGCCGGTACCGTAGGAGCCGATAATTGCGGTGATGCTCCCCGGGACGAGGCCCCCATCCATCATCTGGTCAAGTCCATCAATACCTACCTTCACCCGGTTCAGGCTCATATGATCACCCTGATGTTACTTACTTCAAATCCAATTGCCGAGGAAATCCTGACTGAAAACTTAACCAGGTCCTTTTCTTCCAGATGTGGCATGAGGCCCCTGAATTTTTCGAAATACATCACCCGTTGCCGCCGGGCAGACGAGCTCTCCTCCCAGTTGAAAAGGATCACGGCATCAGCGATATCTGCGATCTCCCGCTCGTTTTTAATATCCAGGATCCCCTGTGCAAGGGGCAGGTAAATAGTGGTATTCAGTTGTTTTGCAATCCGCTGGAGCCCTCGCATGTAGGCCATCAGGTCCCCCCAGCGTGGTGTCCCGGTATATTGCGTGGCAAGGTCTGTAAGGGAATCAAGGACGATAAGGCTGTCCTTCGCCTCCGGACCAAATGTTGACGAAAGTTGTGAGAGGATATCACGGGTGTTGCGGTTCTGGAACCGTGAGACCAGGTCTGATTTACTATACCAATCGGGTGGGACGACGCTGGCGTCGAAATAGACCTGAGACAGGTCTTCGAATTGTATTGAGTCCATACCTGCAAGCAGGTCCTTGTAAAACGAGAGTTTCATCTCACGCTTGACATCATCAAATCTCTTTGTGAACGTGACATACAGGATTCCGGAAGGTAGGAGTAACGAGTCCGAAATTAGTGTTTTATCTTTCTTTGCTGAAAGGGATAGAATTGAACTATAGATGAACTCATAGCTCCCTGCACCGATTTCCGATAGCAGGAGGATCAATGAACCGGGTGGGATCCCCCCCTCCATCATCGGGTCAAGTGATGAGATGCCGGTAGGCATTTTTTTTGTTGAAAGGTCGTGTATTTCTGCCGTTTCCATGATTACAGGTACGGTTGTCCTTCGTGCAATGTTAATGTTTTCCAGGCCGACCCCTGATGCAACCGGCCTGTCGGATCGAACCCACGAAATCAGGAAGTATTCCTTATCCTACGATGTGGCGAATACGATTGGTAAAACGAATTGTTTTCGCTCTGTACAATATGTGAAATATTCCCGTGTAATGGACCCTTGAGGGACCCGATCCGTTCTATCCCCCGTCTGGTTGTATCAGATCTTACCACGGAAGCAAGGTTAAAGCCCTGATGGATGGCATGAACAATATGGCTTGATAATTTTTCCAGTTTGTATGCGGAAGACTGCGTAAACGTAGTGTCAGTACATTAAAAAATCCCGTATTTTTCCCACAATACCCCATCTAGGCGTTGGGATAGTAAACTACTTTTAAAACAGATCTGCTAAATACAGGCATCCGCGCGCATTATCAAAAACGCTCATATCATGCTTGTAATATTACCATATTGACTATTTTTTGCGCCGTTCGAGATAGAATCCCGGTAAGTTTATAAGGCTGTAAAATTCCCCCTATATGGCCTCAAAATATAAATTAAAGTCCATTATTAGACAGAATCGTGAAAAGACCACCCGCCACCTGGATATAATCACTGGAATCGTCAACGACAGCATCAAGTTTCCTTCGGGTGCGAGGAACGATACCCAAGTCATCCTTAAAGGATGTGTAGCGATAGCAAGTTGCAAGGGATCGATCTCTGGGTACTCCCATCGTCACGAGGGTTTACCTTCCCATACGACATGTCTCCACACACTTCATCAACTTGACATGGACGAAATGATTAAGCAATCTTCGGATATGCTCTTAAATGCTGGAAAAAACGTGATTCACCGTGGTCAAACTTACAAATTCGCGATTGACAAAACCCAGGACCCGTATTATGGCAAACATGACAACGCCCCTGACTCACACATTGTTGGGGGTAAGAATAAGAAGTCTACAAACTACTTCTTCACGTACCTGACGATGAGTATTATAGATCAAGGCCGTCACCTGACCTTATTTTCAATTCCCTGGCAGAAAGGGAAGAAAAATATTGACGCTATACAACAGTGTATCAAACTGATCAGAGACCTCGGATTAAAGATCCGATGTCTTTGTCTTGACCGGGAGTTTTATGCCGGCGAAATCTTTCAATATCTTCAGATTGAACATATTCCACATATCGTTCCGGTACCGAAGAAAGGAGCTAAGTTAAAACAGAATCTTTCTGGAGAGAAGTCAAAAACTTTCAAGTACACTCTGAATGAAGAATCAAACGATCCTGTGGAACTTGTTATCACGGATTGTATAGTATACCTGATGGGAAAGAAAGGCAAACACGGAATTGAGCATCATGCGTTTGTCGTCTTCGGAACATCGTCATCTCCCAGAAACGTTCGGGAGGTATACAAGCATCGATTCGCTATTGAATCCACATACCGTATACGAAATGTTTCTCTACCAAAAACTACATGTAAGAAACCGAATGTCCGATATTTCTATTCGCTCATTGCATTCCTTATTCAGAATTATTGGGTTTGCATTAAATGGAATCAATTTGCTCGAATTCAACAGGGGCCGAAGGTGATTGAAGATGATCTCTTCCCCTTGGCTCATTTGTTGGAGATCATCTGCTATAACCTGAAGATCAAATTTTTTTCAGGACCCAGATGCGAAAGTTGATGGTTCGCTTGAGCTTGTGCGGTGTTTCTTTTTTGATATTTTACAGTGGAACTTGGAGTTCTGCATCTCGAAGATATTTTGGTCTCGTAGAAGAAGGGAAAGTTCTTCCAGACCTGTGGGGGATATCAGATGATGAGATGAGCTTTTGTAAAAGTACTTAACTTACACCTCTGTGCGATTCTAAGCATAATTTAGTAGTATTTTAGAATTTTAACCATAATGGTAACTATTATGTAGATCTTTAGGGTCCGGACGGATGGAGCCAGTTCTTTAAAACTTTAATCTACTGAAACCCATGAACGGTGAACCAAGACAGAACACCCGATAGGAAACCATGGCATGGCAAACAACTTAGAACCCTCCGGATACAATGTGTTCGTTGATCTAAATATCCACGAATTTTTGGTCTAAATAAATTTTCCTTCAGATT
>JAPKXR010000355.1 GCA_026394715.1 Methanomicrobiales archaeon
AAATCGTTTGTTTTGAGGAGATCCGGTTTCCAATCCCAGTATTATAGAAAGTCCTGTACTTTCAAAAACCTCCCACAAAACACTCCCATAGGATCATGTTTTCAGGGTGATACTACCTGAATAAAAAAATCGTTCCAACGGATTGGCGGACCCAGGTCAGGATTTTTGAAGGTTTTGGTTGTTCCTTTGCACGTCAGAAAGGAGATCATTTAATCTTTCATCATCCGAATGCAAAGCGTGCCGTTGTAATCCCACGTTATGATGAGATCCCCGTGACAGTAATTCTTAACAATATGAAAACTGTTGGAATGTCAAGAGAAGAGTATCTTGAAAAATTATAATGGTTGGATGGGTACGGTACATTTCCCATATTCCCGCTCCTTCCCAGCCCCGTCATCACAAAAGTAAGCCGGTATCCCCTTGCCGGACCACTCTCTGCCGACCCCCTTTTCGAGGCACTTCGGGTTTTGGCAGGTACCGGCAGCGGTTTTGCCCCCGTCGATCCCCACGGTCCGGCACCCACGGGTACCAAACGTTGAGGCTCTGGGGAGTTGATGGGGAAATAGCGAGGGGCAACATCTGGCCAACGGTTGTTCCAGTTCGGGTCAGGCCTGCTGTGGGCGGTTGTGCGGGACCACGAATTTTGGTAAATCCCCCTATTTTACGCCCGAATTATAGAAGCGCTCCTTTCATACAGGTATTCTTACCCCAGCCACCTTATTGAAGTGACACAATACTTCGTTTCGGTTTACACTGGATCGACTGACCGCATACGCTGCTTAATTAAAGAGACTCGTCGCAGACGATCAGGTGACACAGTTTAGGAGAGAGACGTATCCGAATGAAATCCGGATACCTCCAAAAACCGGAACTGTCCTCCCGGCGAGACTCCAGATTCACACATCCGCAGGATATTCTGCAAGAATCTTCCCCAGTGCCAGCTTTAAGGGAGGGATATTTACCTGGATAACCGCCCAGATCTCATCAGTATTAACCGCAAAGTAGTGATGGACAAGAATATTTCGAAAGCCGATGATCTTCCCCCACGGGATCTGATGAAATTTCTGTTGTGACTCCGCTGATACCCCGCGGGCAGCTTCCCCGAGGATCTGGAGATGGTGAGCAACCCAGACCTGAATAAGCTCTTCTCTTTCAAAAGCCGGTTTTCCGGATGATGTATATTTTTCAATCTTTGTTATAGATTCTGCCATGTCAAGAAAACGCAGACGGTCGTCTCTCATAGGGGTACCGCTTCCAGAACGACCCGCCGGCGAATTGGTTCCCGCAGTAAGGGCACGGTACAAACATCCACCGGTCGACCCAGGAGTTTTTCAAGATCGTATGCGAACCCGCCAAGATCAAAGAGAGTCCTTCCCGGTTCCAGTTCGACAAGAAAATCGATATCGCTCTTTTCGTCGGCAGATTGACGCGCAACTGAGCCAAAGATCCGAATATGTGAAGCACCGTACGTTCCTGCGAGACGGATAATCTCACCTTTTTTTGAATGGACCTGCTGATAAATATCCGGTTGCACCATTTACACCTGAAAAGATAGTGGTGATGCAGGCCTAAAAAGGATTCCCTCCGGGTGCGGCAGAGAATCGGATCAGGGGCACTACCTGTTCACAACTTTTTTTCAGATATTTAGAACCGTTAACCCCCTTGCTGTTCCACCCCCACATCGCCCCGCCCCACCCCAGCCCAGTCATCGCAAACGTCAGCTGGTATCCCCGTGCCAAACCAATCTTCGCCGACCCCCCTTTTCGGGGCACTTCGGGTTTTGGCAGGTACCGGCAGCGGTTTTGCCCCCGTCGGG
>JAPKXR010000050.1 GCA_026394715.1 Methanomicrobiales archaeon
TCTGCCGTTCATGGATTGACCAGCAACAGTTGTGAGTACATAAGGAATTTTTCGATCTATGTACACTCCTTTTAATCATTCGATGTCAGGAGCCATTCTGCAAGAGGAATGAACTCAATCAGAACATCACCGACTACTTCCCTTCCTTCTTCTTCAAGAGTAATAATAATCCCTTTGGAGAGATGATACTGGGCAATCGCTTCAATTAATCCCCTGATTTCTCTTTTTCTGGTCGCTTCATCTTTTACGGATGAGCAAACCTGAATAGCCTGAACGGGTTTTCCCTGGTTTGTTACAATAAAATCACATTCGTACCGGTCCTTGTGGTACCAGACTGGTGAATGTCTCGAAAGGAGTGTTGTACAAACCAGGTTCTCCAAAATATGTCCGATATTGTCAGAAAAAGCATACGAAACGGAGTTTATGAGTCCGGTGTCTGCACAATATATCTTCTTTCCATGACTCTGCTGCTGGTGGGCGGAAAAATCAAACCTTCGGATGGTGTGTAACAGGTATGCATCCTCAGCATATCCGATATATTCCTTCACCGTATCAGCAGAGATATTGAGTGATCCTGCAAGTCGCTGGAACGAAATTATACTCCCAACCTGGGAAAGACAGATGTATAATAATGAAATAAGGTCCTGTGTAGACCTAATCAATCGCGGACTGATAATATCTTTCAGATAGATGGTCTCATAATACTGCCGCAGGATCGCATCTTTAACCTGTTCGTTCTCTTCAAGAACAACCCGTGGGAACCCCCCGTATCGTAAAAACTTCCTGGCAAGATATGTTTTTTCAGTTGTGGTAAGATTCTTTTTCCCGGTAAATGTAAGGAATTCACCAAAATTTAGTGGGTATATGCGGACCGCAAGGTATCTTCCTGAGAGAAGAAGACTCATTTCATGTTCTACGACCAATGAATTTGATCCGGTGATGACAGATTTGATATCGGGTGCCGTATCATAGAGGATCTTGACCGTTGCAGCCCAATGTGGGCTGTGTTGCACCTCGTCAAGGCAGAGATAACGCAACCCTCCATGTTCAACCCTGTATTGCTCGATAATTTCCATTAAAAAGCCGGGTTCAGTTCCATTTGCATTGAGAATCGGTTCATCCAGGTTAAGGTACAGGATGGATTTTGCCGGTACATTGGTTTTAATAATCGCATCTATTATCTGATAGACCAGGGTAGATTTTCCGGACCTTCTGGCACCTTGCAGTACAAGTATCTCCGGTAGAGGAAGGTACAAGGAAATATCAGGGTATTGGGATAATCTTGGAATTCCAGTAGGGTATTTTTTTTCCTGCCACCATGGGTTCTGACGCTCAATTGCTGTCCTGACAGCTGTATCCATATCTCATATATACTCTGGTAAAAGTGATAAAAACTCCGAATGTATTCTGGTAATTACCACACCATCTTTAACACATACCGTATTGGGATGTTCCGTGATCCGTTACCGGACCTTCCTGAATACACTATGATTCTGGTGTCGGACTTTGCGTCGGGGATCATCCCCACCCCTCCTCGCAGCCCTCCATCTGCTCCCCCTGGATGTCATCTTTCAGGAGTATGAGGGTGAAGGCTGCCACCTCTACCGCCACTTTATGGATGACTTCGTGGTCCCGGCAAAAACCTGCAGGCAGTTACGGGCAGCCCTCCGTCTCGTCCACACGGGGCGACTGCACTCGACTAGCGGGTCTACGAGAGGAACCGGAGTTCATAGGGCGGACAACCGCCGGGCTTCGACCACCCTCGGGTACTTGCGTTTGCACCCAGTACTGATACTGCACCCCTGCGCCAAGAGAGTGTGAACCGCCTGAACAGGATATTCTTTGCCAAACCTGCCTACCGAGCAAGGGGCCGCGATCGAACGGCTCTGTGCAAGCCCGGGTGTGTGAATCAAGCTCCGTTGCCTGCAGCGGGGTGCACCGACCAAATTTGACTCGTTCGTTTCAAAAATTAAAAGACCGTGGGTGGTATTTATTCAATGTGAAAATATAGAGGGAATTTTCTTTGGAGCATAATACATTTACATAGCAGAGGACAACAAAACAATGATATAACGATTGGGTATCAGCAACGTCGAAGTATCCCATGTTGAAGATTCTATCAAATGTTAATCAGAAAGGGGGAACGTTACATGGAAACCATACTGACTGCTATAGAACTTACAGGAACGGTCAATGAATATCACCAGTTGAAACTGGACGATACACTCCCCATATCAGGCCCAAAACGTGTGCGAGTTATTGTCATGTATTCACCAGATGATGAATGGAATGAAAAAGAATGGTTGCAGGCAGCTACGATGAGTCCTGCATTTAACGGTCTAAAAGATCTCAAAGAGGAGATCTACACGCTGATTGATGGGAAGCCATACCATGACGAAGCATAAAGTCGTCCTTATTCAGTTCCCCTTTGATGACCTCTCAAGTAGCAAAGTTCGTCCAGCGGTGTGCCTAACAGACTTGATCGGACCGCATGACCATATTATTCTGGCATTCATTACAAGTCGTATTCCAGCCAGTCCACTAAAAACTGATCTGGTGATTGACTCGAGTGACCCCGACTTTACCTCAACTGGATTACGGGTTTCATCCACCCTTCAACTGCATCGCATGATGACTGTCACAAAATCACTGCTGCGGCGAGAACTTGGCTCATTATCGCCAGCGATGCAAATCCAGGTGCAGGACCGGCTTTACAAATTATTTGACCTTAATTAGTCCGATAGTATCTTTTTTTCCATGATTTTCTTTATTGATCCAGAGTTTATGTATTTGATTCACTATGATTTCCCATTTTATTGGATATTTCATCAATGATTAGCCGTATAAAAAAAAGTAGGGATTCAGCTCTCACCAGATTACCTCAATGGGCATGGCGTTCCGTTTGTCATCAAACCGGCATTCTTCAATCGGAACCTGGATGGACTGGAAGGGTTTGAGATATGGGCTGCAACGTTTCCAGGTCAGGAGAAACGGCCAGGTTAGTCGATGGACTTTGATTTTAGAACCCGTTATGATGCGACCCACAAAGAATGAACGGACCGCGGGCACTCCGCCTCGTCCACACGTGGCCGACTACGCCTGGCCAAGCCGGGTCTACGAGAGGAACCGGTTCATAGGGCGGACAACGCCGGGCTTCGACCACCCGCGGGTACTTGCGTTTGCACCTAGTCCTGATACTGGACCCCTCCACCAGGAGTGTGTGCACCGGCTGAAACTGATACGTTTTGCCCAGCCTGCCTACCGCGAGCGAGAGGTCACGATCGAACGGCTCTGTGCAAAAGCCCCGGGTGCCCCGCTGTTGCAGCTGGTTGTGGGGCGGTGTGTGCGGGCGGCGTGAGGAGAAAAGGGAGGAGCCAATTTCTGATCGGCGAATTCACCGATCCAATATTTTGCAATTACTCATTTTATCCCGGTTACCCATCCATCTTGCGTATCTGATTTTTTTTAACATTCCGGTGCTTATCACAATTCGGTTACCCCTTCCCTCCATATTTTTTATATATCGTCTTTCGTGGGCCGGCATCGACTACCAGAATGAC
>JAPKXR010000030.1 GCA_026394715.1 Methanomicrobiales archaeon
CCGATTATCGCAACGGTGAGAATGAGTGCAAGTATCAGAATTGAGAAGGTTTTCATGAGAATTACCTGTAACAAGAATCATAAATCCAACTTAAAAAATCATTCGGTTAGATGGATAACGTCCAGCCACTTTTTCTGATGAGGTTTGGCAGTGTGGATAGTCCTGTTGGCTCCAGATTGTTGAACTCCGGAAAAAATGGGTATTGATTAAAGAGGATCATTCCAGTGAGTTGAAAATGTCCTGGTAATAACCGGTGAATGGTAATTATTGAAATGGGAAACGGTGAGACTTTCTGTTTCATTTGCCCCTGATACCTATAGGCACATGGAACTACTTGCCAGGCTCGTTTTATAGGGGTTCCTCCAGCCCAGGTATTTTAGATAATACCATATCCGTGAGACGAGTTCACGGCGCCCCAAAAAAAGAGTTTTACCAGGGGACCCCTGGTTTATCGTCGCTTCGTTGTAAACATATTATGACTCGGATAATGATACAAACAGGTTTGTTGTCTGGTTGGCATTTATTGTGACCGTTGCCATATAGTCCCGGAATCCGTCAGAAGTAACCCGGATGGTGTGAATACCCTGCGCGATATTATTGAATTGTGCGAAGGTAAAAACGCCGGTATTGACCCCGTCGATATAGGCAAGCGATCCAACTGGGTATGAACTGATGGTAAGGTTTCCTGATGGTGGGGCCGGTTCTAATGGCTGGTTAATAGTGTAATCACCAGGACTGCCCAGATAAATCCAGTAACCCTTCCCGGGTATGATGACCTGGCTTTCGCGGAGATCCCCGGTGAATACCGATGGGTCGTACTGTTGTGTTTGGGAATTCCATCCCATCGCAAGGACCCAAATATCTGAAAGCGATGAGAATGCCTCTGCCGGCCCGGTAGCGGACCCCGCGAAACCAATAGCATTCCAACCGGCCGGAAGTTTTTTAGGTGTGGGTGATTCTGTATTGTCCCCGGCAACCGGAATGGAGGTCGGCTGTCCGGCGAATATCCAGATGCCCTCCAGAGGAGTCACGACGGACTGCGGGCCCAAAACCTCCCATACCTGTGTCTGACTATTATAACGAAGGATTGAATGTCCCGTGGTGTTAACCGTTGAAAATAATGAAAACGCTGTATGCTGGTAATTTGTGTGAGTAAACGGTACCGCAATGTAATTCCAGCCTTCCTGTAACGTGAGATTTGTATCAGCGGCACATGGCAGGATAAGACAGCTGATAAGGATGAGGCAGGTAAGGAGGCAGCAGGTAGTAAACCTATACATATTGGGTACTGGGTGGATAAGTGGAAAAATGTTATGCACACCTTAACACTGGCGCACCTCGCGATCTTCTACAAGTTACATTTAACCGGGCATCTCCACATGACCGGGGTAATTTCTCTGAAAAATTCCCCAAATGATATCATTGATGCAATGTCCTATTGATACCGGATGCACTAACTACTAAAAAGTCCATTGATCCCAATTCTTTACCATTAATATTTTGAAGACCTGCCCGCGACCTAACCTACAAGCGGAGATTGTTCGGGGTGCTGTAAAAAAATTCATTTCTACGGTGCGTGATTTTTGGGCCTCTTGCAGGTTTTTCACCTGAAAATGAGTAAAAAAGTAAGAAAATCAGAGAAGATTAGAAATTTTTATAGATACACTTAAATAAGATTCAATCTACCTTTTTTTCATGGGAAAAATTTTGAATTCCATAATGGGAAAGGGTGAGGAAGAGCGGAATGTAGATGATTATATGACGCTTGAAGTCCCCGAGGACATGGAAGCAACGAATACGGCACTTTATGTCAAGATTGCCACGGTTAGCGATATCAAAGACTGCCCCAGGATCAAGGACGAAATCTACAATGGCAACCTGGTGGTCATGGATATTGCACAGTTACGTGCTGACAAAGTGATGTATGAACGTGTTCTCAAGGATATGAAAGAGGTCGCAAAAGACGTAAATGGGGACATCATTGGCCTTGGTGAACAGAAATATATCATCATCACCCCTGCCGGGGTCAAGATCTCCCGGGACAAACTCGGCGGGATCTAAAAAAACCAGGGAATTCGATATTCCGCGCATTCATGAGGGCAGGAAATAATACAAATCCATTTTTTTAACGTTATTATTTTGTGGACTTTTTTTAGAAACTGTAACGTGTGCCCCGCAAACGCCTGATTTTACCGTTAGAACTTCACAGTGAAGATGTTCCCAGGTACTTGCCGGATTGTTGTTCCCAAGGGTCAAAAACCCATCTTTTGAGAAATTCCAAGGGTACTGGGATGTTTACAGGCTGAAAATTCCGTGCATTATTAGGTGGTGATCTCCCATACCTCCGAAATTTTTCGCAGTCAACGCTATATTGATCAGGTCATCCTCCTATATCTCGTGGTAACCATGTCGCTCCAGAAATTCATACCATTAACATTGGCCATATTCATCCTTGTGGCAATACTGGCATCGGGCTGTACGAGTATCCCTGCCTTAACACCGGTAACGACACCCGTTACGATGGACCTGAAGAAATTCAATTCTACGGCCGAGATTGAACAATATATCCGTGATTCAATGCCAAAAAATGCGCAGGATGGGTACCATGCCTATCCCGTTCTTGTCGGCCGGGCAAACCAGGAATCCGCAAAGATGGCAATGGACGTCCCGATGCCTGCTTCAACAGGGGCCGTTGATTATGCCACGATCAGTTCAGGTGCTGGGGAGTATTCAACGACCAATATCCAGGTCGCCGGGGTGGATGAGCCCGATATCGTGAAGAACGATGCCCGGTACATCTACACGATCTCAGGTCAGACCCTCACCATCGTCGATGCCTACCCTGCAGAAAAAGCTTCCATTGTCTCAAAAACGGAAATTTCCGATACTCCAAATGACCTCTTTGTTACCGGGGACCGTCTTGTCCTCTTTAGCACAGGGTGGGGGTCACCCGGTTACCCTGAAGAAAAAACTGCACCAGCGGTAGCCGGGATAATGCCACGGCGACCAGTATATAGCAATTTTCCGGTTACCCACGCGGTCATCTATGATATTAGTGATCGGTCCAATCCGGAGGTGATGAAGGACTACACGATCGAAGGCGATTACACC
>JAPKXR010000347.1 GCA_026394715.1 Methanomicrobiales archaeon
AGGCATGAGTAATATGAGAAATCAGATTTTTGAACGCTCTTTTTAAGCAAATCGATGAAGGGCATAACGGTGGCATTTCTTCCAAGGCTGAGTAAGGTTGCGATGATCAGTTCGATATTGGATATGCCAGGAATCACCGGATCAAAATCATGTAAGGCTAACTGGTGGACCAGGGCTTTCAGGAGAATATTCAGGTTATCGGCTCTGATTTCAGGGAGGGAATGCACAATGGATGCCATCGTTCGTTCGCTTGCCAGGCTGTCAAACTGGTTACGATCCATTGGAGCATGGCTGATACCTGGAACAACGACCCGGTATGCCGGGATACCAAGATACGAGAGATCCCGTATATAAATATCACTTGCTAACGCCAGGAGCAATTCAGTAACACAGGTGAGATTCTCATCATTTGTGTAATTGCTGCGATCCGGCCAGTTTTCAAATTTCCAGTCCGGATCTCCGACAAAACACCGGGGATGAAAAACGCCTCTCCGGGTGAGTGTCTGTACCTGGAAATTATAAGCGTTCTGGCTTTTTTGGGGAAGATCTTTAAAAATAGAAACCAGGTAATGATCCTTGTCTGATGCATTGCCAGGATCAAATCCCTGGAGCAGTTCGGTAAGGGTACGTTCAACTGCTACCGGAAAATCCGGATGAGACCCGAAGGTGCAGTGATATCTCTGGTCTCCTGTATCAATGAGAACTGACATAATGACCGGGATTCCTTTTCCCAGAGAACAATCTTTTATTACTACGGTGAAATCTCCTTTTTCTTCAATTTCCAAAATAAGGCGAATTAATTCAGGATATGCGGATAGTGCAGTCAGTGGAATGGTGGGTGGGCAAAGAGCATGCTCCATGATCATCCATTCTGCATACCGTTCCAGGACTTCAGCCATCCCCTGAACTAGTGCCTCTTTTTCCGTATTTCCTGCACACAAACCGTTTGACCCATGGGTGTGGCTGACTATCCGTTCAGGAAGCGAAACGATTGTTCTTTCTCTGACGCTATAGAACGGGAGACACAGGAGTTTATCCGGTATACTTGAGAACTGTTCCATCCATTTCTTCAGAACAATCATTTTTTTTGTATCTGATGGGTATTTGCCATCCCGGTCCGGCCCGGTATCCGAATGATGTATGATCGAGTCCAGCAGGTTCTGAAGGGATTCATCCTGTGTTCCTTTCCAATAATCAATGGTAACCTGATCTACCAATCGATCATTCCTGTCATGTACTTCTTCAGGAACAGACCAGATCTCATCCGGAGCAAGATAAAATCCTCCATATTTCCAGATCTCCTTTGTAAACAGATCTTTGGGAAGATACATCCCTCCCTGAATTCTCTCCAGGCATTCACCATACGCGGAAGCAAGGGTAAATGCAGGGGTGGTTCCTTTTCCATTGACTCCGTTTTTACTATTGGTATCTACAATTCTTACTGAGTAACTGCCACTGGTTGTACAGAGCCAATTTTCTGTGTAGAGGATTTTTAAGTTGAAGAGGATAGTTCTTATAATATGTATTGTAGCGAGAGGATCAGAATCTTTATGCTTTTTATAACTATCAGTCATTCTATGTGAGATTCTATCGATTTCTGATTTATTAAATCTATCATTTATCTAGTTGGATACCATTATATGGTGAAAAAAGAATTACCCAGTATGACAATCGAGAGTGCGAGACTATTTTTGAAAAAAATTCAGGCCGACAAGGATTTTACCGCATTATTGCAGAATAGCGGTGATGATGCCAGAAGTGAGATCATCGGGAAAGAGGGATTTGATTTTACAGGAGAAGAATTAAACCTGGTACGATCAGAGATCACGGATGTTGAATTATCAACTATTATCGGGGGGATTGGGGGACCTTGTAGTGTTGGAGATAAAAAATCCGGATTTCCTGTAAAGAAGGAAGCACGGGACGGAGGAGCTCAGCTCCTGGAGTAATTACAAATTATTCATGGATAGATAACACCATTTCAATAATTTATCTCGTTGAAATTACCGGATTTGTTTGTAAAACAGGATTCCAAAGAGGGGTACATCATGACTATTGAAAGTGCGAGACTATTTTTGAAAAAAATTCAGACCGACAAAGATTTTGTTGCATTATTGCAGAATAGCGGTGATGATGCCAGAAGAGAGATCATCGGGAAAGAAGGGTTTGATTTCACAAGAGAAGAATTAAACCTGGTACGATCAGAGATCACGGATGTTGAATTATCAACTATTATCGGGGGGATTGGGGGACCTTTAATGGATGGAGATAAAAAATCCGGAGGGCCTTTAAAAAAGGAAGCGCAGGACGGAATACCTTGGGCTAGGGAATAATTACAAATTATTCATGGATAGATAACACCATTCAATAATGTATCGTGTTGAAATTATCGAATTTGCTATTAAAACAGGATTCCAAAGAGGGGTATATCATGACTATTGAAAGTGCGAGACTATTTCTGAAAAAAATTCAGACCGACAAGGATTTTGCCGCATTATTGCAGAATAGCGGTGATGATGACCGAAAGGAAACTATTGGAAAAGAAGGGTTTGATTTCACAGGAGAAGAATTAAACCTGGTACGATCAGAGATCACGGATGACGACCTCGCTATCATTATTGGGGGGATTTTAAATCCTGAATCTGCTCAGGACAATGCCGGTCATCTTGATAAGCGGGAGAAGCCCGGGTATCCTTACAAAAGAGAGACTCTATAATGTCATGTTTAAACTTGGGGTCGGTAATACTATATTAAAAGATTTTTATATAATGACTGGCACAATATAACTCTGTGCTCAAACTGATCCCAAGTCTGATGTAAATGCACTTTTGAAAGCAATAGAATTCCATATTTTACCCATCTATGGGTTTTTGATCACGCTTCCATCAAATTATGCTTTTCTCCATCAACCTAATACTCGCTGGTGTACAGTCCTGAAAGTATTTCTCATAGATATTAGCTTCAGATAGCGTGAATGTTTCATCCTCTCACCAACCAAAAACTCTGATCCCCATACCCAGGACAGCTTCTTGTGGTAGTCTCCTCCAGAAGGCAAGTTCAGGAGATTCCAGATTTTAGAAATCCAGACTGCCGTGTGGTCTGTTGTTGTACCAACCAATAAATTCGTCGAGAGAATCAAACTCGTATCTGAATCTATCGTAAGCATCAAACCATTTCTCAACTTTCCCGTTGTTTTACGGGTGTTTAACCCTTGCAAGGATAGAACGAACCTCATTGGTTTCAAGATGCTGTTTGAATTCGCTGTCCCAGCATCCGTTTTCATCTCTCCGGTGGGAACCAAACTCGCTGCCGTGGTCCATCGGTTGTCACCATGATGTCGCCATCCAGGTCGGTGCGGTACATCGCAGATCCCACCTGGGCCAGGCGACCAAGTGTCGCTGATGTCGGGTGACCATAGGAATTCCCGGCCCCCACTTCGATGATGCTGGTCTTCGGTTGTGCTTTGGAAAGGAAGGCTGAGCTGGACGATGGAGTTCTGGTTGATATCGTCGGAGAAGGGGGAGGTTGGATTGAGGACCGAGATTGTCAGGCCCGAGTTTGCTCGTGTCTAGTGGCGGGGCATTAAAGTGACCAAAGGCAATCTGGGAGTTGGCAAATCCGACGTTTGAAAGAGGTCTTTTTGGGGACTTTCGAAAAGGGGATAACACCCAATAAAGGCCAGATATTGGTTGGATTCGGGGTAAATCACCCAGTTTAGCCGTATTAGGCATTTGTGAAAAACCGAGCCAAATGCGGGCGATTTAAACGTACGAGAATGGATTTTATGGGTTGGGGTGGGGTGTGGATACCTCCCTGTAGGTATCTTTTCTTTAATTCGGGCTTAAAATAGAGGGATTTACTCTTCCACCGGCTCGGCGAGGATGAAAATCACTTTTTTCCCGGTCCAGGGCTTAGGGATGAACACCCCTGTAAAGTTGAGTTTCTCTATAGACTACTACACCAAATACCGCTCGTTCCCTTGACGATGTAGCAAATTGTGTATGTTCTTATTCTTTTTCAATTTAAATACGCGAGCACGATTCAATAAAATCCGTTTCCTCCGTTTTATGGATTGTGGGGAGGAAGAGGAATTTATTGCAGATGAAAGCATAGAGAATAATTAAGAACTCATATCATGCCGGATGACAACGAAAGTGAAGAGATCAGGGTAGACGAAGGGCACAGTTCTGTGACACGAATAGTTGTAAGTGAGCCAGTCCTCCAATGGGCTATGAAGCGCTCCGGTCGCGGCGAGGTATATTTCGCGCATACATTCCCAAAATTACTCAAATGGCTTCAGGGGGAGGCCAATCCGACCCTACGCGAACTTGAAAAATTAGCAAGAGCGACCTTCACACCCCTGGGATTTTTCTTCCTTCCAGATCCTCCGATGGAGAGATTGCCCATCCCCCATTTCCGGACATTAGGTAATCGGGTGTCTGATCAACCACCAAGCGCAGATTTGA
>JAPKXR010000101.1 GCA_026394715.1 Methanomicrobiales archaeon
AAAGCAGACGGCCTTCTCGACAAAGCTGACAAGGTCTTCCCTCGTTGCCTGTTTTGTCGCCACTGCCGGAATATCCGGTGATGGAGTGACAGCAGATACCTGTAATGATGACGCTATCGTCTGCTGTTTTTCTGTACACCCGGTGGAAAGCAGGAGAAAGAAGAATAACAGGAAAAGGAGCGAGAAGGGCAGGTACACGTTCATCCATGATCGTTGTCATCTCCTCCTCTATACACGTTATGATATTACAGTCTGGACCGGTCTGAAACGCGAACAATACTTTCCCGTCATAGTAAAACCGGCTTCGTCTAACGATTCGCCCGAAACCAGGGACTTATGATAGAAAATAGAAGAAATTTAAATTTTTGGGCTTTCTTTCCCGATTATCCGTGCAATTTCACCGAGCTCACGTGCCAGGAGGCGGATAATATCATCGAGGGTGATCAGTCCGACCAGTCTTCCACCCATGTCCACGACCGGCAGGCGGCGTACACCGAAGGATTTCATCTCCTGGATTGCATCGAAAAAGTCCGTATCTTTCCGGATCGTCTTGACGTTTTCGCTCATTATTTCCGAAATAACCCGGGTCTCCTCCTCCTCACAGAGATATCCACCCCTGATTGCAAAATCACGATCGGTGACGATTCCAACCGGCTTATTGTTATCTGCAATCACCACGCAGCCGATATTTTTCTCTTTCATCAATTCCGCAACGAATTTCACGGTTGTGTCAGGCGTAACGCTAACAACATTATTCTGGCAGACACTGTAGATGTTCATGATAGTTCCCTTTATTCATTGGCAATAGTCCGCAATAACCATTGGGGCGTTTTTATCTGAAGTTCCAAGCCGGTATAATCAGAAGGGAGAAAATTCGCAAGGGAATTTTTGGATTGTTTAGATGATGTTCGAGCAGGATTTACAGGTAGGCACCTGTCTTGACAGAGATTTAAGTGATTGTTCGATCTCCACACATCTGGCAGAATAACTCCACATTTGTGAAAAAATTCTTACTTACATTGGCCCTTATAGTTTCGGAAGTGAGGAAAACGAAATATTGCGGTGAAATTTTCTACCCCTAATAATTTTTGACCACTGGGGATGCCAGGGATTATATAGGGTCTGAATACGTGTCTCTAATCTTTCCCGAATTCGTCTGTTAGTGCTCGTTCCTGTCGTTCCTGGTATCGGCCAAGGATTACCCCGATGAAAATTATTGCATGATGGGACTTTATCCCGTATGCATTCACGAAAGCCGGTTTTATCACAATGATCAAGATATTTTGTAGAAGAATGGCAGGTATTCTGCCAGGGATCTTTGGCTTCCATGGACTAATGGGAAAGAATCTCATGCTGCAGGAACAAAACAGTATGAATAAGGACTTGTGAATAATGACGACGATACTTGTTGATAAGGACCTCTGCACACGGTGCGGGACCTGCTCTGATGTCTGCCCGATGGCGATTGTTACCCCCGCCGATGCGGATACCCTTCCCGTAGTAAACGATGCCGTGGCCGGCATGTGTATCCAGTGCGGCCATTGTGAGGTCTCGTGCCCGCAAGATGCCCTCCTCCTGAACGTCCGCCCGGATGAAAAGGTGCCCCTGCCGGCCGGTGCCGGAGCAATCTCTCCCGAAACCCTGGCGTTCTACCTTAAGAAACGACGGTCTGTCAGGGAATTTACAAAAGTTCCGGTACCACGGGAGAAGGTCCTCGAACTCCTCGATATCGCCCGGTACGCTGCATCAGGAAGCAACGGGCAGCCGGTGCAGTGGATTGTCGTGCACGATCCAAAGCAGGTCAGGAAAATTGCCGGCCTGACAATGGAATGGATGAAGACCCTGCAGAACACGGACCACCCATTGAGTGGCTATATATCGATGCTGGTCGGTGCATGGGAAGGGGGACACGATGTCGTCTGCCGTGGGGCCCCGCACCTGCTCTTCGCCCACATCCCGGATGGAAACCCGATGGCGTCCGTTGATGCGGTTATCGCCCTCACCCATGTCGATGTCGCTGCACCGGCATTTGGTATCGGGACCTGCTGGGCAGGATTTGTCGCGATGGCTGCGGCATCGTATGAGCCGCTTCAGAAGGAGATCGGTATTCCCGCCGGACGGAAAAGTGCCTATGCCATGATGTTCGGCCACCCGCAGTTCGAAGTCTATGGAATCCCCCGGCGCAAACCGCTTGAGGTGAAGTGGCTATAAAAAGTTCACCAGGCAAAATTAAAAGGAACCAGAAAATGACTGTCCTTGCGATCAACGGAAGCTTTAGAAAGAAATGGAAATACCGCGACCCTGCTCGAGTCTGCTCTTGACGGTGCAGCATCCCAGGGAGCGGAAACGGAACTGGTCCACCTCTATGACTTAGCAGATACCGGCTGCACCAGCTGGTTCGCGTGTAAATTGAAAAGTGGGAAGAGCTACGGGAAATGTGCCGTGCAGGACGGGCTGACCCCGGTCCTTGAAAAGATACCGGACGTAGATGCTCTGATCCTCGGCTCACCCATCTATTTCGTCACGGTGACAGGGATGATGCGGTGCTTTATGGAGCGGCTGATATTCCCCTACCACACGTATACCCGTCCACCCGTCTCTCTCTTTGAAAAGAAAATCCCAACGGCCTTTATTTACATCATGAACGTTTCCGCACAGCAGATGAGCGAGTACCATTATCCTGTGCATACCGGGTTGAACGAACATCTGCTTGCCCGTACCTTTGGGCATTCGGAAACTTTGTTTTCCTTCGAGACACTCCGGTTCCCAGACTATGACAAGGTGATATTCAGATACGTAGACCCGGAGGAACGCAAGGAACGGCGGAGGACGGTATTCCCAGTGGATTGCAATAAGGCGTTTGACCTGGGTACACGCCTGGTCACATCCCAGTAACCATGTTGAACAGGAGATGATTTGCAATTGGCAAAAGTTACCCTACTAATCGGGAGCCCGCGGAAGAATGGCAGCACCGCGGTCCTCGCAAGGGAAGCCGAACGTGGGCTGAAAGAACAGGGTATTGAGACTGAAACGATCTTCTTAAACGACCAGGAGATCAAAGGCTGCCAGGCCTGCTATTACTGTAAGAAAAACGACGTGGCGGCATGTGCGGTCAAAGATGACATGCAGGGGGTCCACCAGCTGATGCAGGAGTGCGATGGCCTTATCGTCGCCACCCCCATCTACTTTGCCGGTGTTTCGGCCCAGACCAAGCTCTGGCTCGACCGGATGTTCCCGTATATCGGGATGAACTTAAGTCCGAAACTTCCCGGATCCATGAAAGTCTCGTTCATTTTCACGCAGAACCAGCCGGATGCCCGCCTGTTCGAGACCTCTATTACAACGTTCATGCAGATGGTTGGGTTCACAGGTCTCACAAGGAAAGATTATCTTGTGGCTTATGACCTCGATTCCGGAGTCAAACCACCGGTGACGGATAACCTGGAATTCATGGACCGGGCATACCGGATGGGCAGGGACCTGCTGACTTAGAGCGCTATCCAGGACTTGCCATTCTCATTTTTGGTCCTGGACTGAACACCCCGGGCCTGGCGGATTTACGGGTCCGGCTTTCCCAGCACCCTCCGGGTGACCAGTTCACGGATCCGGATAAACTCAGGACCGGCAGGGTCTCTCGGGTGGGGGAGATCGACCGGCAGGACTTCGGAAACGACGGCGGGTCTTTCGGAGAGGATGATAATCCGGTCAGCGATATAGACCGCCTCTTCCGGGTTATGCGTGACCATGATGATGGTCGTCTTCATGCCGTCCCGGATCCGGATGACCTCATCCTCGAGTTCCCGCCGCGTAAACGTGTCGAGGGCACTGAACGGCTCGTCCATTAACAGGACTTGTGGCGTTACTGCAAGTGCCCGTGCAACCGCAACCCGTTGCTGCATCCCACCGGAGAGCTGGTGAGGGTACGAGTGTGCAAATGAGTCCAGGTGTGTGAGTGCCAGAAGTGCAGCGGCCCGTTCGTTCACCTCGTCTTCAGGGACTTTTTGTGCAGTAAGCCGTAACCCGTACACAATATTTTCGTAGATTGAGAGCCATGGGAAAAGGGCAGGGTCCTGGAAGACCATGGCTACCGACAGGCTGCCGGCCATTGTCCCCTGTGCAATCTGGATTGTTCCGGCATCCGCCTGTTCAAGGCCATCGATGATCCGGAGCAGCGTTGACTTTCCGCAGCCGGAGGGTCCCATGATGCAGAGGATCTCGCGGGGGTAGGCATCAATCGATACCCCGGCAAGTGCAGGGCAGTTTTGTTCGCTGTCGCGGAATGTCTTTGTGATAGTGTTAAGAGTGAGTACCGGCTCCATCATTCCCTCCCCTGCCAGCTAAAGAACCGGGAGCGCCCCGCCCGGAAGACGGTATCTGCACACAATCCAATCAGGCCGATAATAATCATACCTGCTCCGATTACCTGGAGCTGCCCGAGGTTATACGCGTACATGATCAGGAACCCAAGGCCTGCTGATGTCCCGGGCAGCATTTCGGCAGCGACCACGCACATCCACGCAACCCCAAAAGAGACCCGGAGCCCCGTCCAGATAACGGGGAGGGCTCCCGGGACCACCACGGTCCGTACCTGTTCAAACGGGGTCGCATGCAGCATCATTGCAACCTCGGTCCACCGACGTCTCACCCCCTGTACCCCGTCCACGGTGTTGATCAGAATTGGGAAGAATGCACCCATGATGATGATAAAAACAACAGAATTAATCCCTATTCCAAACCATGCAATGGCAAATGGCATCCACGCAATCGGTGGGACAGGGCGAAGGATCTGGATGACCGGGTTAAAATATGCCCGGGCCTCCGTTGACCAGCCGATCCAAAGACCGATCGGAATCGCAAGGACCGCTGCACAAAAAAAGCCCAGCAGTACCTCTTTAAGGCTCTGTAACATATTCGCGATGAGGCTCTCGCCTCCAAGCACCGGTGCAAACGGGTGGAGCAGCACGGTAAAAATAGCCCCAAGCGTCGGAAGGATGTAGTTATTCTGGATGACCAGTGCCGCTACTTCCCATATCAAAAGGATGAGGACGATGACCGCCAGTCCTTTGCCGTAATTAAGGATATCCTGTTTCGAAATCAGTACCATAGAGTATCACCGTGATATTCTCATAAGCCAGTGCCGAGCGTATCATGTTCTCCTGGATGGAGCTCTGGACCGTTGCAATGACAACGGGTTTACCCTTTGCAGAGCGGAGTTTCACCCAGTTGATAAAATTTTTCCAGTCTCCAACGGGTGTAGTAGTACCGACAACCAGCCCCGAACCACCAGTATTAATCGACTGGATAATGGACGCCGGATTGCCAAGGACAATCTGTAATTCGGCCGGTACAGACCCCACGTAGGCCCCTTCAAGAGCATTCTGGCCGATCGTTGTCATGATGCCCCCGCCTGACTGGGCCGGGATGAGGTTGATATAAGCTGCGGGTTCACCGTGCACAAAAAGGGTACACTGGACCGGTCTTGTGGCATCCTGGTCATCAGGGACCAGGCAGAAGCCATACTCTTCGCAAAAGTACGGGGAATCCCTGGCCATAACATAGAGCGGTGCGAAATTATCAGAAGACGGAAGGTACCCGATGTTGAGTGTCGGGATATCACCGGGTACCTGGGGGACCGCAGAACCATTCAGAAACTGCTCACCCCGTAGAACGACCCCGGAATTTATCATACCAACCGTGTTGTAACCGCTACTGACCATCTCTTCCTGTCCATTGGTACCTAATCCGGATTCCGGGGGTTTTGCATAGGCCGTAAAAACCATGTTGCTGAATGACAGGTTTTCAACATCGTTTGGATCAAGAGATCCTTTCGGAGTCAGGATGGAATTGTTACCAAAAACCCAGTCGGCAGTGATCTCTTCGGCAAGCTCCGGGTCCTCGTTGGTCCGGTTGATGGCGGCAATTGTCAGGGCTGAAAGGAGTGCTGAGGTATCCGGGTACTGCGTTATGACATCATTACGTAACACGAGTATGCAACTGGCAGTATTCTCCCATTTCCCGGGGGGCGGGAGGTCAGCGGGAGTTGCAATCATCTTTCCAATACCGGAAAGTTGGGCATTTGCGACAACAGGTTCCCAGATCATGAAGGAATCGATCTGGTTCGTGTTGAGCAATTGGGGCATGGACCCGGCGGATGCATACAGGAGGTAGACGCTCGGCTTATCATCATCCTGGACAGTGAATAATGAAGAAAAATGCAGGAGCAGGAAGAGAAGGATCAGCAATACACTAACCACTATGATAAGCCAGAAGATTGGCTTTAGTCCCTTCATGAATAGTTCCACTTCCAGAAGTGTATGACCTTTAAATATTTATGAGGGCATGGTCGTGCCCGCAATGAACCGGGTTTTTTACCAGGTCAAGTCATGGTGCAGGTACTCAACCCGCCGGGTCTCAGCCCCTGGTATCACATGATGAATACATCTCTGACCCCGGGTTTAGGTGTGTTGGGGCCGTTCGCAGGTTTTAACCAGGCAATTACGACGGAGAATCAGGAAAATCCGGCTATTGATGTATAAAAGGTCTGGGTTTTACCGACCGGATCCCAAGGCCCCTGCAAATTGGATTTTACTCTGGTGCACCGGTCGACCGGAACGCTTCTTTCGGCACCGTAATCTCAAACCTTGCTCCCTTACCGGGTTCACCCGTCTCGCAAATGGTGATGCCGGTGATATCGAGGATTTCCCGGGAAAGGGCCAGGCCAAGCCCGGTGTTCTTCCCAAAGCCCCGATCGAATATCTTCTTCTTCTCATTTGCAGGGACACCGTCCCCGTCGTCTTCGCAGAGAATGACATGGTTTCCATCGCATTCCAGGGCAGAAAACCGGATGGTTGTAATCTTACCGCCGTAGCGGAAGGCATTATCCATCAGGTTGTAAAAGACCTTTGCAATCAGCGGGTCGGCAAACACGTCCATTCCACCAGGGATTTCGTTATGTGCCAGGACCTTTCCCAACGGCGCATCCTTCGCTGCGTTCTCGATGAGTGTGCGGACATGTTGCCATACTGGTGTCGTGATACCGATTGCCTCGTATTCTTTCATAAACCGGATCATGGAGGAGATCCGTCTGGCAGCGGTTGAAACCTTCAGGAAATACTCGATCTGTGAAGGGTCGAGGTGGCTCTCCTCGAGTAGTTCGAGGTAACCCATCTGTACCGTCAGTTGATTGTTGATGTCGTGCCGGGTGATGGAAGAGAGGAGGTTGAGTTTCCTGTTTGCCTGGAGTAGCGCTATCTCTGCCTGTTTACGTTCGGTAACGTCATGCAGGACCCCCTCAACGCCGAGCACGTTCCCCTGTGCATCGTAGTAGAAATGGCTGCTTGCCGTCGCGTAACGAATGGTCCCGTCACCCGCATTGAGGGTTACAGGGAAATCATTGACTACCCCTTTATCGGCAAGTTCGGCAAGGAACAGTTTGCGCTCTTTCGGGTCAGCATAGAGATCTCGGGCGATATTCTTCCCTAAAACATCATCAGGGGATGTATAGCCTGCCAGCTTGGTCCCGGTCGGACTAATCATGGTGAGGTTGCCCTGCAGGTCCGTCTGGTAGACCAGGTCCTGCATATTCTCAATGATGGTCCGGTATTTTTCCTCGCTTTGCCGAAGTGTCCCTTCCGCCTTTTTTCGTTCTGTGATATCGGTAAGGACGGTTAATGTTGCGGGTTTTTCCCGGTTATGTAGCGGCACAGCCCGGATCACAACCCACCGCCGTTCCCCGGAAGGTGCTATAATTTCAATATCATAGGGGGCAACCACGGTTCCCATGTGCCTGAGACCGATGTTCTTTTTGATCTGGCAATGATATTCCGGGGCTGCATAGGACAGGACTGAGGTGCCGTTAATCTGTTCAGGCGTTTTACCCATCAGGCGTGCTCCCTCGGCATTGACAAAGATGATGGTCTCACCTTCATGAATGATGACATAGTCAGGGAGCTCCCCTTCAAGCTGCCGGAAAATATCCTCGCTCTCTTTGAGTGCCTGTTCGATCTTTTTGCGTTCAGTGATGTCACTGATGGATATTACGCTCTTTTCCGTACCGGTAATCATTGCAGCAGCCAGAGAGGCGTGCCGGAATCCCCCATTTTTATGGATAAATTTAAATTCATAATTCTTTGGTACGGAATCAGGATTAGTCCGCCGTAGGCGGTGGTATTCAAGCATTTTTGGGCGGTCCTCTTCTGCAACCAGTTGCGGCCATTTCATCCGCCCCTCAATCTCTTCCCTTGAATATCCCCAGACCGTTTCCATCTCTTCATTGACATGCACTATGGTGGTATCGTCTTCAAGGATGGCCATTGCAGTTCCCGTATTTTCAAAGATCGTCTGGTAGAGTTCATCAGCCTGGACTCGTGTGGTGATATCCACAAGCGAGGCCACACTGTTTTTGGAACCAGGGATCATGTCTACATACACAAAACAGTGATGGACAACGTTTTTTACATCAATTACTTTGCATTCATAGACGTTCGGGATGGGGTTAGAATCATTACGTCGCGCATAATGGTATTTCTTCATCCGCTCTACATCATCATTGTCGATAAACTCCGTCCAGCTCTTCCTGTTCTCCTGCTCATTTCGTATGACCCCGGTAAGATTTATCCAGCCATCGTTGGCGAGCAGGATGGTAGTATCCGGCGCAATAATGATCGTGGCAGCGCCGGTATTGTTAAAAATGGTCCGGTACAGGTTTTCAGATTCCTTAAGGGTCTGTTCGATAGTTACACGATCAGTAATATCGACAACGGATGCCACACTACGGGTAGTTCCGGGGATTATTGCTACATTATTGATGCAATGCCTGATTTCCCCGGATTTGTTGATAAACCGAAACTCATAGATCTTGGGTGCACTTGGCGGATCAATACGGCGGTCAATATGATACGTTTTCATCCGTTCAAGATCTTCTTTAACCACAAAATCAGTCCATTCTTTATGGCCTTCCAGTTCCTCAATAGAATAACCGGAGATCTTTGCAAATCCTGAATTTGCCAGGGAAATTATTGTGTCTTTTTCAATGATGATGGTGGCAGCGCCGGTCATCTCAAAGATCGTCCGGTATAGGTTCTCCGATCTTTTCAGGGTATCTTCTGCATT
>JAPKXR010000090.1 GCA_026394715.1 Methanomicrobiales archaeon
TAGGAATCACCTTTGATAAATGTACAATTCCGGGACTTTCCTGGGTGCGAATAGAGCAAAAACCATTAAGAGACTTCATTTCAATCGTGTCCAGAGGATTGCATGATACAGGTTGTGCAGGTACGGATCAAAACTTTGTTACGGGTTGGTGTGGGAAGAGATTGGTAAGAGAAGACCAATTATACACACGGCTATGCAGTCCATCAGGTTGGATTGACTGGTAGTTGTGAGAAGTAATCATTTGGGTATAATGGAGAATGGGAGAGATCAAGCAGGGACATCCTGATGGATTCTGTAAAAGGCCACTGGTGGTGGCGCGGGGGAAAAAAGTGCTACTCTAGCGAAATGACAGAAAAGACTTCTTTTTTTGTGGATTCCACTTCCTTATGCCGGATTATTTGATCAATGTTGTTGTGATTCATGAAAAGAGTTTAGTTTGGTGAAAGACTTATCCTTGGAAAGTATTTTTGTAGGATGTCGGAGCAAGTGTCCCCGTGTCCAAAAAGGAATAATCTTACTATTTTCCATCTTTAAATTTTCCATAATATTGTAATCTTGATAAAAATCCATCAGGTGTTGAGACGTCATGCTGCCATTGTTGAATCCATGTAACATCAAGTACCATTTCGCGTAAATTCAGATGGGAGAAATATGTTGCATTATCTTCGAAAAATATTTGTATCGTGTCGGACCTGTTATACCTGAATGAATCGATGTTCAATGCTGATATAATTGACAAAAGAACTGGTAATGTCTTTATCTGGTTAATTGTGAAGGATTTTTCTAAAAAATCTGATGATAATTCGTTCCGTTGAAACATCCGTTGTAACAACAATGAAGTGGAAAAGTAGATCATCGATTGTGGGACGACCGAATGAATTACCAAACTGGGCGAGTGGGTCAGAGCCTTTCTATAAACAAAAAGCAAATCTGATTTACCTGGTTCCCCGATAGTTGTGCTCAAATTGGGTGGGCTAAGTCCGTCTTTTATATCTTCGATATACTTTTTAGTTCCTGCGGAATAGAATATTTCACCAATCTCATGTTCATTTTCCGAGGTACTTGGGACATTAAGAAGATTTTTTATCAAATATTTTGAAAATTCAGGCCCCTTTTTGGTGATCCAGACATTTGTTTTTCCACTCTGGCCTTCTTTTTCTATCAGGTTTTCTATTCTCAAAGTTTCAAGGTGGGTTTTTACCGTTTTCTGGTTGATGATTTTAAAATCTCTCGTGAGATATTCCCTGATTATTGTTTCGGGTATTCCGGTGGGAAATTTTAAAATATATTTGATAATTTCCCGGTGAATCATTCCGCGTGGGTATCCACCGCCTGGTGTGAGGAATGGCAGGTTGTCATACATAGTCTCACTATTAAACTTATTGTATACTGTTATAACCATTGGTAATGGGTTGGGGTTCAAACCACTACCCTGTGGTTACAGGCATCACCACTCCTATTACCCAACTACCTGACCCCCACTTCCATGATTTGGTCCATCAGCCACCTGAAGAAATGGGTTCTGCAGTTAATTAGTGAAAAGCCGATATTTTTGACATTTTTGAGCTTTTCAACTTCACAGAAATCCGGGCCACAAAATGGAAAATCTATGTGTAACTGCAATGGTTTGCAATATTGTAATCCATTGAACTATAGAAATCTTTCTATAGCTTTGAGGCTATTTGGTGCATAGGATACCGTTCCTGCTGTCTTGATATCATCCATGAACCTGTGTATTTGAGAGTTGCGGCTGGAATTGTAAATGCGGCGATAACGGGAGTTTTTCGTCGAAATCCGGGGTATGAAAAATGAATAAAAAAATGGAGATTTATAGCGGTAACAAATGTTACAGCTCTGTAGGATCGTCGTCGAATAACGGTTTTCCTGCCGTAAACTGTCTTATTGCATTTTTGATCGTATTGTTGCTACTTGCGGCATGCGGGGTACATGCCGAATCAGACCCGGTTGTCACGGGAGATACAAACCCGGCAGTAATTGAAGTTACCCCGGTCCCAACTCCGGTTGAGGAGATGAGAATAGAAAGTGAAGCTGAGCCCCCGGTTTTATCAGAGGACCCTGTCAGCGCCCCGGCTGAAGAGGTACCAATAGCGATTGAATTTACTCCACCAATATCAGAGGACCCTGCCAGCACCCCGGCTGAGGAGGTACCAATAGCGATTGAGGTTACTCCACCAATATCAGAGGACCCTGCCAGCACCCCGGCTGAAGAGGTATTAATAGATCCGTCAAGCGAACCCCCTGTGATCATCGCACCGGTGGAAACCCTAGTAGTGATTACAGAACCAACAGCTATTCCTACAACATCCGAAGTGACAGCTGGGCCGACAGAGCTCCCCGCAACCCAGCCGACCACCGCTGAACCTACTGTTGTAACAACTGTGCCGACAGCTATTCCTACAACAGATGAGGTAGCTGCTGAGCCGACAGAGGTCCCCACAACCCAGCCGACCACCGCTGAAACTACCGTTGCAACAACTGTGCCGACAGCTATTCCAACAATCGTAAACGTAACTGCTGAGCCGACGGAGGTCCCCGTGGTTACGGTGCTGCCCACAACACTTCCTGTTGTCGAAAACCCTGGTGTGAATGGAACACCTGAAGAACCCGTTGTCAATCCGGGCGGACAACCATTGGTGGCACCTCCGGGGAACTTCACGGGAACGATTGCACCCGAAAATAATGTGACAATTCTCTCTCCCGAACCGCTGTCAGGTAATACAACATCCGGCCTTGTCGATACTGCCTCACTTACTCCGGGAATAAACACGACAATTACCTCCCTGGCGAGTCCTTCCGGTAGCAATTATACCTGGTCTGACCCGCCATTGAATACCTCTCCGGACAATCCCTATTACCTGAAAAATGAGAGCTGGGTCATTAACGAGTCAGGTCATGATTGGGTAATGGACCTGGATGTGAACAATAATACAAATTATGAAAACAGCATTCAGTTTGGGTTCTCTAACAACACATTCTACAATTTCGGGTCCGAGTTTGCAATCCTCATCAATAGATCAAATGTGATATTTGATGGGATGGGTGCGATTTTTGATGGGGCCATACATAACACAAAGTATGGGATAATGGTCAATAATCAAAGTGCAGATACCTATAATACATTCTCCTCATCCCCCCTTGATGCCCTGTCAGGTATCAGCATCCGAAACATTACATTGATAAACTTCCAGTTCGCCGGTATTTTCTTTAATAATGTTATCGGCCAGGGTGCATTATCCACACCCTCAAACATCACCAATGTCCACGTGAATAACAGTGGCGATGGGATTGTCCTCCAGAATTCCCAACATATTGAGGTCAGCAATAACTATGTTTATGACAACCACCAAAATGGGATTCTTCTCCAGTCATCCAATGATAATAATGTATCCTGGAATGAGGTCACCAACAACACCTGGAGTGGGATAAATGTCACGGCATCCAATGATAACAGGATCGAGTGGAACAACGCGAGTGACAACCGTGAATCCGGTTTCCTGGTGAATGGTTCCAGGAATAACACGCTGTACAGCAATACTGCCAGTAACAATACACTCTCCGGGATTTTCCTCACCAATTCCAGCGTGAATAATCTTACCAGCAATTTGGTGACCAACAACCATGAGAATGGTATAGCCCTGAATGGTTCGAATGGAAATACACTGGCGGGCAACAATGCAAGTGTCAATGCACTTAACGGGATAATCCTTACAAACTCAAGTTCGAATATCCTCTTTAATAATACGGCATCGGGAAATACTCAGAATGGTATCTTCCTCAATTCATCGAGTACTGAAAATAACCTTACCGGCAACAGCGCAAACAGTAATTTACACAATGGTATTGTTCTGGACGGCGTTGGTTTCAACAACCTGACGGCCAACGTAGCAAATAACAACATCCTTGGGAATGGTATCCTGCTCAATGGCTCGAACAATAATACGCTGACAAGTAACATAGCGAATTCGAACCGTGGTTACAGCGGTATCAACCTGACCGGTTCGAGCAACAACACGCTGTTCAACAACACCGCATTGGACAACCAACAGAATGGAATTATTCTTACAACATCGAGTAACGGCAATAACCTGACAGCCAACATAGCGAACAGTAACAACCAGAATGGGATCCTCATTACAGGTTCAAACAATAATACGCTGACGAGCAACATCGCAAATTCGAACCTGGGCAACAGCGGTATCAACCTGACTGGTTCGAGCAACAACACGCTGTTCAACAACACCGCATCGGACAACCAACAGAACGGAATTATTCTTACAACATCGAGCAACGGCAACAACCTGACGGCCAACGTAGCAAATAACAACAAACAGAATGGTATCCTGCTCAATGGCTCGAACAATAATACGCTGACAAGTAACATCGCGAATTCGAACAGTGGTTACAGCGGTATCAACCTGACTGGTTCGAGCAACAACACGCTGTTCAACAACACCGCATCGAACAACCAACAGAACGGAATTATTCTTACAACAT
>JAPKXR010000382.1 GCA_026394715.1 Methanomicrobiales archaeon
TGATCTTTGCCCGGCTCGGGCTTAACACGGACGAGGTCTTAAAAGCTGCTGGCACAAAATGGAACTTCCACCCCTACAAGCCCGGCATGGTTGGAGGTCACTGTATCCCTGTCGACCCCTACTACCTTGTCAAGAAAGCCAGGGAAACCGGGTACCGGCCACAGGTGATCCTTGCCGGGCGCGCCATCAACGACTCCATGCCCCGGTATGTCGCCAGCATGGCGGTCAAGGGTTTGAACAAGGTCGGCAAGACCACCAATGGATCCAATGTTCTCATCATGGGACTCACGTACAAAGAAGATGTGCCGGACACCCGTGAGTCACCGGTTGAGAACATGGTAGAGGAACTCAAGGATTACGGTGCCAATGTATACGGGTACGACACAATGCTGACTTCTTCTGAGATCAAGCATTTCGGTGCGATTCCCCTGCCGAGGCTGGACAAGAAGATGGATGCGGTGATTATTGCGGTGGCGCATTCTTCGTTCAAGGAAATGTCGCTTGGGGATATCATGAGATTTATGAATAGTAAGCCGGTGCTCATTGATGTGCGGGGTATGTTTGATCGACGTGCGGCTGAAAAGGCAGGAATCTATTACATGAAGTTGTGAGACAAAATGCATAATTTAATAGTGCTTCATGACGGATAGATCAAAAGAATAATAATTCCCTTTATTCCGTGATATTTTTATGAAAATTTCTCTTATCGGTATGAGGAATGAAATTACCATCACGGATACCGTGCTGTGGGGATATTTACATAACCAGATACAATCCCCATGTGAGACATCTATTTTGATCGCTAAAGGATCTACAAATCTGTGAATGAATACGCATAGAAGGCTGAACAGATAATGAATGTTTCAACTCCATCGTCTCAAGAATCCCCTAAAAGCGCCACACCGGTACCAACCCTCATCATCCGCCCGCCGAGGAAGTGGGTGCCGGTAGATTTCCACGAGCTCTGGGAATACCGGGAACTGCTCTATAGTTTTGTCTCCCGTGACGTGAAGATCCGGTACAAACAGACTGCCCTTGGGTTTCTCTGGGCGATCATCCAGCCGCTTTTCATGATGGTTATCTTCACCCTGTTCTTCGGAGGCTTTGCAAAGATCCCATCAGACGGCGTTCCCTACCCCCTGTTCTCCTTTGCTGCTCTCATTCCCTGGACGCTTTTCGCCGAAGGGCTCACGCGATCGACCACAAGCATGGTGAGCAATGCAAATATCATGACGAAAGTCTATTTCCCTCGTCTTGTGATGCCGATCTCCGGGATTCTTTCGCCGCTGGTGGATTTTATGATCGCGTTTGTCATCCTTATCCTCATGATGGTATACTATGGGTTTGTACCGACCATCGCGATCGTCCTGCTTCCGTTTTTCATTTTACTCGCCATCATGACGTCCCTTGCCGTCGGGCTCTGGCTGTCAGCCCTTAATGTAAAATACCGGGATTTCCAGTACACGCTCCCGTTTATCATCCAGATATGGCTCTATGCATCCCCGATTGTGTATCCCAGTTCGATGATCCCGGCACAATACCGGATATTCTACGGGCTCAACCCGATGGTTGGGGTGATTGATGGTTTCCGTTGGGCGCTCCTCGGGGCGAAACCGCCAGAGGCGATGATGCTTGTCTCTATCGGTGTTGTTGTTGTTCTCCTTATAGGAGGGTTGTTTTACTTCAAGAGGATGGAGCAGTACTTCGCGGATGTGGTGTGAAATGATATGATTATTGTTTGGTATTTTTTATGCTTGAGGATAATACAATCCGCGTCCGCAATCTCGGCAAAAAGTACAAAATCGACGGACCGCAGGAGAAATACCTCACGCTCCGCGATGCGATTGTCAACTCCGTCAAAGCGCCATTTAAGCGATTCCATCCCGCTCCTCCTTCTGAAGAGTTTTGGGCGCTCAAAGGATGTGTCATTTGATGTAGTTCATGGCGAGGTTGTGGGGATTATCGGGAGGAATGGATTGGAGGAATCAACGTTTTTTAGATTTTCTCATGGATCCCCCTCGTGTCTTCTTTTTAAGGAGTGGCGTATGACGAATCATACAGAAGGAATGACGGATAGAATAAACCGGTGATCAGGGATTACACTATCTGTATATAATTGGAAGTACATCATAATTTAAGGCGGGTAATAATGGTCAAAGCAGTATACCGGGATAATACGCTCCATCTTATTGATTCAGTCACCTTACAGGAAGGTGAAGAAGTAGAACTCAAAATTTTACCGGATCTGGAAATAAAAAAATTACATGGAGCGTTTAGAATCAGGGATACTCGGACAATTGAAGAAATAATTGAGTCGGAC
>JAPKXR010000278.1 GCA_026394715.1 Methanomicrobiales archaeon
ATATCTTTTTGTCCATCTATGGGTGTATTCAAAATCCTCATCAACAGGAACAGGGTCTATTGGCTCATTATCATCATCATATTGCCCGGATCTAAAACCCCTTATTTTGATGCTCATCAGGTTTGTCTCATCCAAGTAGTTGTCAAACCTCAAAACTGGTTTAAGTATGTATTTCAGGAAACTATCTTCCCTAATCTGCTCTATCAGTTCTGGAGGTATCATGCGACACCTTCAATTTTCCATTCAGACGTGTCATTCCGAATTAGTCTATAGTAGCCTAGGGGGACGCCCGCTTCGCGGGCATCCCCGCCCCCGCCGCTTGATAGCAGCGGGAGCCCTGCCTCACCATCACGAACGCTCCACCTTATGGGGGGGACAAGCCCCCCAACAGCGTAGCGTGCGGGTGCTTCGGCAATAACGATTGTTCCCCCTTCGGGGGCAGTACCGGAGATCGTACCCGTTGCAGTTATACGCGCTTGGCACGTGCATCGCTCTGCGGAGCGCTGTCTGTTTCCTGCTGTTGTAGAATATACATCTGGAATTGGTGAGATACAAACGCCAAGAGAACCGGGCTGACAGCCCTCTAATGGGGGTACTATGACCGAATCAGGAACACGTGCAGATAATTCTGTAGATGGTTTGGTGTCGTCACCAATCCAAACTTTCCCAGTCCTTACCAAAGCAAGAGCCATCTTCTGAAACACTGGATACAGTTTTACAAAGTCAGACCGGGCTATAACATAGGGAATTGTCGGCGTTAATATGCCGTATTGTGTATTGCCCGGATGCATACTATTACTGGTGGTTATAAACGTATAAAACTTGTTCTAAATTAAAATTGGGGCTTATTCTAAAGTTTTTCTAGAATATTTCCAGGCGGTTTTTGATATAATCGCGTTGTTTGTAAAAAAAGTGAAAATTCAAGCGTATTCAGAAAAATTGTTCTAGAATTTTTCTAGAATTTTTGCCATTCCAGCAGGTCATAACTGTCGGAAAATCTCTTGGGCTTGCTTATCGTTGTCCATGAGATTTTGGAGTGTATCAGCAATCGCGCGGAATCGTTGCTGTTCGTCTTCGATTTTTGAAAGTTTTTGCTCATATTCCAGACTCTGGTTCTCTAACTTCACCATCTGTGCGACAAGTTTCTCATTCATCGCCCGAAGTCCCTCTATACTCTCGCCCTGTATCTTCAATTTGCTGTTTAATTCTGTTGCCCGCTCTCGGAACTCTGGGGGTATGCCGATTGTAAGGACGTGCTGAACTGCGAGGTACGCGTTTCCGGCAGCCTCTTCATCAATCCGACGGTACGAACCATCGAGATAACCGGCATGTCCTGCCAGGTGCTCTGCAAGGGTCTTCTGGCCGGCCATGCTTAATTGACTGATGAAAAACTTTCTGAAGGAATGTATCCGGTACTGGTTGCGCCCGGTCTGTTCGTCCTGTGAATACAGACCCGCCGCCTTTAACGCATTTTCCCAGAGTGCATTTACAGCTGAATCAGTCAGGGGAAAGAGGAGATTGGAATCCGTGTCTTTTTTTCCGCAGATACCAGCCCGCACAAGTCCTGCATTTCTGCGGGACGCACCCACGAGATATTGTTTACGCTTTTCAAGCCATGCCTGAACGCATTGTGCCGCCTCGGTACTTATGAAGGTAAATCTTGTTTGTTTGTTTTTGGTATTTCGCAGAGTGAGTTTCACCGGTTTGCTTTCAAAGTCCACATCTGAAAGTTTCAGGGAAAGGATTTCGTTTAACCGGGCTCCTGAACTGGCAAGGGTAAGAACGATTGCCCGTCCTTTTACATCGAGTTCTTTCAGAGCGGAATCGATTACTTTTGCCGTCATAACCTTATCAACTGTACCAGCCCCGCCCTTCATCTCCCGCTTCAAATCCCGGACTGTCTTACCCTTGAATTTTGCACCATTGTCTTCGAGGATACGCCGCGCGAATGTCATTATCTGCCGTGCCGAAAGGAGACTCGCACTCTCTGCTTTCAGACAGTCGGCAAACTTTGTGAAGTCCTCATCATTATCCCGTTTTTTGTCTGCAAGGTACTGGTCGAAGAGAAGTTCATAGTTATAGTTCCCTTTTGTCCCGTTATCGCTCTTTTTCGGAAGTCCGTTCATGCATCGAAGAAAATATTCAATTGCGTTCTTGTACCCGCATCCCGTGCTTTTGTTAGAGTATGAACTAACAAATGCGGCGATTCGTCCCCCGGATTGACTCTGCGATTTTTTCGCCATAATATTAAATCACGTCGAAGGAATATATACCTTTTGTAAAAAGACAAAGTGAACATTTACTTTCTACAAAAAAAACTTTCCGGTTCACGCGATGAACGCACGGTTCGCGAAATAGAACTAAAAATTTCTGCACTTCTCAAAAGATTGGATGATAAGTCTGGATAATATCACTCCCCCT
>JAPKXR010000206.1 GCA_026394715.1 Methanomicrobiales archaeon
TAAGCAATGATCTCCGCCACATAAAATCCCCTGTCAAGGCATAGAACCCGAATACGGCATCCCCGTTGTTTAATCTCTTCACAAAATGTTCTGATGTAAGTCAATTGGGGTACTCCCCTCTCTACAGGGAGTGCCGCAAGAGTCAATCTCCTCCCTTTGTCCGTCACGGCAAGCGTTATGTAGCCATAAAAGTAATTGGTCGAGTGCTTGCTTTGACCGCCGATGATAGCTAGATTCTCTTTGTCTCCGTAGTAAGGGTCCATGGTGGCATCGATTGCAAACGAATATTTTTGTCCTTTTCGGATTATCCGTCCTGCCGATTCCCATAAAATGTCAGATGAGGTTTTTCGGAGTTGGTCATACTCCAGTGCATGGAATTCCTTGAGCAGGGTTGTATTAGAGGGTAGGTTATCCCGGATATGCGTGATCCCTGATACAGATTCGTTCATTCCTGCCATGGTAATGGCAGTATCGAACACAATATCGGGTTTCGTCCGGGTGACCCCTAATAGAGTGATATGCGATTTAAGTAGTGATGCACCTCGAACGGCGATAATGGGGTTTATTTTCACATAAATCTCCAATTTATGCTTTGTTTTACCATTGGATGGCATAAATAAGGTTTTTATCAGTTTATATAGTTTTGCAAAAACAAGGCAAAATTTTTGCTAAAATTTATAAATATCAAGATATGGCGGTTTTGACCTATCCCAGTAAGTTAAACGCGCAGTGACATTTGATGAGGGTATGCAGAATTGGAAGGATAGAAATGTGATTAACTTTTCACAGAAATGACGAGAAGAATGGGGGAGAAGACGTTTGATTTAAGAGTACTGATAGTGCGGATATTATCAGGTTGCAAATGGAAAAAAGGGATGAACGTGATACAACTGCTATCATTGATCAAGCGCCTGCTATCCCATTATACAACGGATCTGGGCATTGCTGGTCCAAATCAAGGGTCGGGGATTTGCCATGTAACTTTCCCGCAGCGTGGTGTAGCGCTGTGATCCCGGCTTTATTTCCAATAAAGAAAGCGGTGTGAATTCTTCAGTATGGCTGGAAAAAATTGGAATTTTAACTGGTGTCAGGTAAGGCAGAAGACCTGGACCATTACCCGCTTCAGACTGGGTCACGGGTAAGAGTGAACCTGCGACTAAATCGTAATAAATACCTGGTAACCCTGTATTCGGGCTTGAATCGATCCCTATTGTTTCATCAGCAAATGCTGGTGCTCCCACTATCGTGAGACAGAGTGCTATCAGTACAAGGAAAAACCCTCGTTTCGGTGTATTGAACTTCATAATATTACCTAAATTGGCATTCCAGGAAATAGTGGTATATTCACGTGACCTGACCTGTGGTTAGATCTCTGTACATGTACCTAATAAAACCGAACCAACTGACAGTATTCGAGTTATATTGTTACAACATAGTTGAACCCATTTCAGTAGGTCCCATCCACCCGGTTTTTTACCCCCGTTTGAAAATTGTAACATTACTTCATTTATAAAAAAAAAATATCTCGTCTTCGGCACAGATTCCAGTTAAACTGGATTGATCTAACCGTTTTCAACTGATCTTTGATTGCAGGAAAAACAATTTTCAACACCCTGCCTTAAGGAGAATCCCCAAACAAAATCACCCTGGCAAAAACAGATCTTCACGAATTTTGCGGTGGTGGTAACCGGCACGGATGTGTTGATCGAGACCGCAGATGTCACGCTGGTGAAACCTGGCCTCTGGCAATTTGCGGACCTCGTCTGGAGTTCCCTGAAATTTATCCGTAGAATTACGATCAATATTGGGCATTCCCAGGGCATATTGCGATCTGACTTTTAACTGGTTTTCAGTCACTACTCTCACCAATCACTGCGACCATCTGCCAGGTGGCAGGGCTATCTCCGTTGTACTAAGTTCGACGCCCTCTTGTGATTGAAGCCCGATTTCAATCATATAGCGGGAAGATCAGAGATAGAAAACAAACATCATAAACTATTTGAACATCACAATAATAGGACGCGTAAACCCGGGGAGGGCTAATATGTTAACCACATTGCGGGGTGAGATGGATTCCTGATACGTTAGATGTACCATTGGTCCTTATAACCTGTTCAGGGATCTCCAATACCGGGAAACTTACGGCACAGGTAGCAGCAGTCCTAATGCAGCGGGAACCGGATTTGTTCGAAGGGCACCTGCATGCAAAACAATCCACTCGTGATATGGAAGACGTGATCAATGGGGGAAAGGTGGTGGTACTTGACGGCTGTAAGGACCATTGTGCCGCGAAGAAACTAAAAAGCCTGTGCATCGACCCCCACATCCACATCATCGCGACAGAAGAAGGGATTGAAAAGAACGGGATGGCGAACCCGAGGTTCGATGAGATTGAGGCGCTGGTAGCAGCGGTCCGGAAGGTGGTACATCACTGAAAAATCCAGGGAATTATATGAAAAAAAAACAAAATGGTGAGAATTTCAGATTACTATTCTCCCCCCTCTTTTTTTCGTACCAGGGCCTCAGCATACTCACGTATCACGGGGTAAAGATTCCCAGTGCGGTCTGAAATATTCTTTCCGCCAAGATTCGCTGGTGCAGGCCCGAGAAGTAGAATGGGGTTTGCCACCGTGTCAGGATCACACCCTGGCAGGAGGGAGAGCGGGTCCCCGGCCATCGAAAAAAAAACGGCGGGATTTTCCAGTTTCGGGACCTCGATTGTTCTGTCTGACAATCGTTCCTTCGGGATGCTCTGCTTTGAACAGTCCACCCCCTTAATCTCGCGTAATTCTCGGACCAATCTGGTCAGCTCATCTTTTGGTAACCCGTGGAGCATGAGCAGGTGCCACGGGTCCTCATCAAGGACTTCTGCAAAGAGGTACCACGCAGCTGCGACATGGATACAGAGATGATGTGCATCCCCACAGCCACAGAGGGCTGTGATCTCCCTGAAATTCTTTGGCAGCAGGTGTATATTCTCCTTCCTGAGTTCCTCCACGAAATACTCGGTAAAATCTCCGGAAAGCAGTGCTCCGGCCAGAGCCGCATCTGCAGCAACGAGTGATATCAGGCGTACCCATACGTCCTCTTTAAATTTCGGAAACAGGAACACGACATCCCGGATCGTATACCCTGAACAGCATATCCCGATGCGCATCTGCCCGGTCTCGATACGGAGGCGTGAACCGCTCCCGTTCCGTGCACAGGTTTTTGCCCGCGTGAGCCTGCCTTTCTCCCCTGCGTCTTCAAGTACGGCAACCCATACCTTCGCCCACCAGTTCTCACCAACCGGACCCCACTCACTCTTCAGCCGGATAATGTTACGCTGGGATACATCATAGATGGTTTTTATCCACCAGGGGTTTCTTCGTTTCTTCATTTTTCAGTCCTCCTCGCCGGAAAACACCGAGTCCCGCAGGGATACTATGTCCAGCAGTTCCTGGGTAGAGAGACTCGTTAGGAAGTCATCATCATGGGCCAGGACTTCTGCTGCAAGGGTCCGCTTCACCTTGTTCATCTCATCTATCCGTTCTTCGAGGGTGCCTGCTGCGATCATCAGGTGCACCTGGACGTTCCGTTTCTGCCCGATACGGTATGTCCGATCGGTCGCCTGGTCCTCGACTGCCGGGTTCCACCACCGGTCTATATGAAAAACGTGGGTTGCTGCGGTCAGGTTCAGGCCAGTCCCTCCGGCTTTAAGTGAGATCACGAATATCACCGGACCGCCTCCTGACTGAAACTGCTGGATCAGGTTCTCCCGTTCCTTTCGTGGCGTCGACCCGGTGAGGAGCAGGATTGGGCAGGAGAAGTGATTTTTGCAGATCGCTGCTATCTCCTGCGCAAAGGTTGCGTACTGACTGAAGATCAGTGCAGAGTCTCCTTCATCGCAGACCTCCTCGAGCATCTCGAGCACTCTCATCACTTTTCCTGACCGGTTGGGCCTCATCCCGGTATCTTTCGCGATGAGGCCAGGGTGATTGCAGACCTGCTTGAGCCGGGTAATTCCTGCAAGAATGGCACCTCTCCTGGCAATTCCCACCCTTTTTTCCAGGCTCTCAGCCATCTCAGTCACCACCGCCTGGTAGAGGGTGGCCTGCTCATGAGTGAGCGAACAGTAGACCCGTGACTCCATCTTCTCAGGCAGGTCCGTGATGACTGACCGGTCGGTCTTCATCCTTCGAATGATAAAAGGGCGGATCAGCTGCCTGAGTTCTTTTATTGCCCCTGGATCCTTCTCCTGTTCTATCCGGGATACATACCGCGACTGGAAGGCATGCTGGGTGCCGAGATATCCCGGGTTTAAAAAGTCCATGATCGACCAGAGTTCGAGCAGCCGGTTCTCCACCGGAGTACCGGTCAGGGCTACTCTCCGGTCTGCATGGATACTTCGTACCGCTTTCGACTGGTTTGTCTGTGGGTTCTTGATGTTCTGGGCTTCGTCAAGGATGACTGCAGACCAGGGTACCTGAGAAAGAGGTTCAAGGTCCCTGCCTGCCAGGTGGTAGGTGGTGAGGACCAGGTCATAGCCGCTGACCATACGGATGAACTCGTCCCCCTTACACCGGGCAGCCCCATGATGAATGCAGACCTTCAGCGAGGGGGAAAACCGGTTTACCTCCCGTCCCCAGTTCCCTACGACAGACATCGGGCAGATGAGCAGGGCCGGTGTCTGGACAGCCCCCAGAGCCTTGAGACTTAGGAGCCAGGCGATGGCCTGGGGGGTTTTTCCAAGCCCCATATCATCGGCAAGGCAGGCACCAAACCCCCGCTCGGTGCAGCGTAAGAGGAATGCATGCCCCTCTTTCTGGTACTTCCGGAGTGTTCCCCTGAATGTTATGGGCACGGGACACACATCCAGGTCCTGACCTGACCTCATCAAGGTAAGGAGGTCGGCAGCCCATTCATCACGCGGTTCGACCGAGACCCCGAGCCCGGGACCTATTTCGTCACAGAGTGAGATCCGGATCAGGTCCCCGGCAGTGGGACTGCCATGGATGTACCGTTTCTCAAAATTCTTCAGTACCTTGGAGAGAGCATCTGAGTCACAGGTGATCCACCGCCCTCCCACCCTGACGAATGGCGCCTTTAAGTGTACGGCCTGCCAGAACTCTTCAGGTGAGAGAGAGTTATCACCGACGGCAACGCGGTAATCGAAGGATATGAGTTCAGATATTCCGAGCATCCCGCGTCCCGTATTCCCACTTCCCCTGGATGCAGAAAGTTCAATTCTCGGCCTGAACTTCTGTTCGGTCCACCAAGCAGGCAGGAGCAGGTCAATTCCCTTCTGCTGTACTGCCAGGGCATCGGTCGTGAGGAAAATTGCAGCTTCGGCCATCGAACATTCCCCCATGTCCGGTTTTGCACCAGTGAGATATTTCCTGATGACCGGAGAAGCCGAAACAGCTTTTCCGAGGCCGGTCAGGAGTGTCTGCTGAAGGTAGGCGACCGGGGGGAGCATGCCTCCCGGTTCATCCGTAAGTTCCCAGATGGTTGCCGCCGGGATGATCAGCGAGGGGTCTGCTTCGGACCGCAGGTGCAGACTGAGTGGCCAGGGCTCAGTACTTCCTTCGGGCGGTTCCTGCAGGATAATACATGACCGGAACGGGGAGATCTTCTGGTCTTTCCCGCTATAGGTGAGCCAGGTATGCATCTTCTGAGCGAACTCTTTCTCCATCAGATGCCCGATTACATTCAGGTCCATCCCGGTCAGATCTGCCATAAATGCGAGTTCATTCCGTTGCCCTTCGATCATGCGTCTTCCCGGCCTGATGGAGGGCGGACTTTTCTCGAGAGCACAGAGAATGATGGCCTGCATCATCGCAGTCAGTGCTGCGAAGGCCCGGGACTTCGGGTCCGATACCATTACCCGTTTCATTCGGCGGGGGAGGGCATACCTGCACACCGGCGGCAGCAACAGGGTGAACTGCTGGAACCAGGCGGCCTCACCCGGCGTTAAGGCAGGGACCCAGGAGGCATGATACAGGAGACCAGTCCTCCTGATAGCCGGTTTGAACTGACCATTTCTGACGAGGCGGGTGGCGGCCCGCATAAGTTGAAAGAAATACCGGAGCGAATCACCGATGATGTATTGTTCATTGAGTAATTCCTGGCCGGCCCAGAGGTCCATAAAAACCTCGTACGGGCAGAGGATGACCGGGACGTAGAAGGGGGACATTGAAGCCGTCTCTGGCAGTTCACCCGGATTGTTATCGCCAGGGATGGACCGGGCCGGACCGTCCTGCACAAGGGGGAGGTATAGTACCCACCGGGTGGTCCTGAACTGGTCAACAGGGTACCCGGTTATCGTGCTGATGCAGCAGGCCAGTTCTCCTGGAGCGGATGCGAAAGGGTACTGGGGAAGGGTCTGTCCCCCGGGTTTTCTCCCCCGTTTCTTCAGACGGGGATCTGAATGATGGACCTCTGTAAAGAGTGCGATGGCATTGCTGGCGGGATCGGTGAGGGCATGAAGGACAGGAAGGCACCGCGGGACGGTCTGCTCCGGTATGGTCTTTTGCAGCCCGGTTTTATCGGAAGATGTGCACTGATCATCACCTTCATCCATGCATCCAGTGTTGTTCTTAAACGAGATACATCAATCGATCTGATAGTAGTGGTCCATACGATCAACCCGTTCATTTTCAAGATCGGATTAGCTTTTTCACGATGTTACGGGTGTTAACCGGTCTTGTGAGATGCCGGAATTGCCCATGTACCTCTTCCAACTATCAGGTTGCCCGGTGCCCGCTTCGTGGATAGTCCCGCCTTCGCAATGGTATCTGTCAGAAAAAATTGCTCTGAGTCACCTGAATACTCATTACCAGCACAAAAAATAAGATCCACCTCCTGTAAACAGGGACAGAGGTCCAGACCAGCAAGTGACACCGGGTGCAGGGGTCCGCCGCATCTGGCTATTCAATGACTCCGACAGGAGCCAGGGGTTTCCGGGCTGCCCACCCACGGACCGGTTGTACCGTTCATAGTTTCATTTTGCCCGGGACTCCCGGGTCACCGATCTGAATCATCTGATTGTTCATGACAAAAGGATTGATTCAGATGGTGCAGTTGAAAGGTTTTGCAACGATTGGGAAAATGCATATACTTCCACGCACTATGGAAGATATCTCTGACCGGTGGAATGAAATTTTTTACCGGTCAATGATCAATTTTTGAGAATCACAGCATGAACAGGAGTAGAGAAATATGACGGACAATCAAAAACCAAGGGACTGCAAAGCCGCATATACTGATGCAAAGGCCGCTGCGGATGCGATGACCAAAGACGCAGGAGTAAAGGCACAGAATGCTTCGACTAATGCAAAAGCCGGCGCCAGCAAGCGAGGTCCTGGTAATTCAAAAATCGACCCCCACAACATGGACAGTGATGTCACCACTTCGATGAACCACATGAAACTTACCTGCCCCCAGTGCGGAAAATCAACTCTTCGTGCAGAGTTCCCCGATCAATACGAAGCCTGGATTAAACTTGACTTGGTAAAATCAGATCATATCCAACCGCAAGATCAATATATTTATATATAACATATATTTCAATATGTCAATTTTGTTCTCAAGAGGGAACCACTCACAGCAGCAGAAATTGAAAAGTGTAACGCAAATCCCAGAGCTTTTCTGGAAGGAAATGGATATGGACCTTTCTTCATAAACAAAACAAAGACTGTCATTCATCATGCGGTGAGTTACATAGCTGGTTTGATAACACTTCCACGGGGATCAAACATGAGTAAAATCGCTGACAATGTAGTCGAAAGTGGATCTTGTCGTGATATTAGCCACTTTATTTCCACTTCTCCCTGGTCACACGAAGCAGTTATGAAATTAACCAGATTC
>JAPKXR010000022.1 GCA_026394715.1 Methanomicrobiales archaeon
TTCCTACCACCCCCAAGACTTTCCCACAGTCAACCAAAATCTGAAGAGAAATCATAATATAAAGGTATTCTCACACCACCACTCTTAACTTATGCCGCTATAGTTCGTTTAAATCGCCCGCATCAGACCCTTTTTTTATCCGGTTCCAAATCAGGCTAATTTTAGCAATTTTCTATAAATTAGGCTTATAATTGGCTTCTATTTGCCCCTTATCCTTTTCCGTGTTCCGCCAACGCCGTCATTTTCAAACAGGAATGGCCTTTTTCCGATGTTTCACAATCAGTAAAGGAGATCAAGGGGAAAACAGTAACAAGTGTCAGAGGGACCACCCCGCCATGCCCGGTTAGTACCACTTCCATACTGCCTGCCAATAGAATCCGATACACAAAAGGTTAGGTTTATATAATTTTATTTTGTACTTCCTCATGCTATGATAAAAGTTGCAATCAACGGATACGGGACCATTGGAAAAAGGGTTGCCGACGCAGTAGCCGCCCAACCAGATATGGAAGTAGTGGGAGTCTCGAAAACCCGGCCGAATGCTGACGCATTTATCGCGAAGTCAAGAGGGTATCCACTCTATATTGCCGATATTTCAAAGAAAGATGCATTTGAAAAGGTTGGAATATTAATCGCGGGCAGTGTTGATGAGATGCTTGCCAAAGCAGATATTATTATCGATGCAACCCCGGGCGATGTGGGCGCAAAAAACAAGCCCCTGTATGAGCGGGCCGGGGTAAAAGCAATTTACCAGGGGGGAGAGGAGCATGAAGTGGCGGGATTTTCCTTCAATTCTGACTGTAACTACAAGGACGCAATAGGACGCCAGTTTACGCGGGTCGTCTCCTGTAACACGACGGGGCTCTGCCGGATCATCCATGCAATGGATCAGGCATACGAGGTTGAAAAAGTACGGGCCGTAATGGTACGACGCGGTTCAGACCCAGGTGGAATAAAAAAAGGCCCGATTGATGCCGTCGTCTTAAACCCGGTGACCATCCCGAGCCATCACGGCCCGGATGTCCAGACAGTTCTCCCCCATATCCCCATCGTAACCATGGCAATGATTGTCCCGACAACAATGATGCACATGCATGCAATCACCATGGACTTAAAATCCGCAGCCACTCGTGAGGATATTCTCGCGATCATAGAAAAACATCCCCGGATGGGACTTGTCCGCAAGGCCACCGGTATCACGAGTACCGCCGAACTCAAGGAATATGTCATGGACCTCGGCCGCAGCCGTTCGGACCTCTGGGAGAACGGGATTTTTGAAGATTCCGTAGCGCTGGTGGGTAACGAGCTCTACCTGTTCCAGGCAATTCACCAGGAAGCGGATGTCGTCGTCGAGAATGTCGATGCAATACGGGCGATGATGGGATCTGTAAAGGACCCGGAGACATCAATCCGTATGACAAACAATGCACTTGGATTTACGGCGATTTAGAAAAACCATTAACACCCTTCATAACCCATTATTCCTGATGGACTCGTATGCACTGGCGACACGGAATACGGTAGAGGTCGTCACCGACGAAGAACTTAAAATACTCCTTGAAAAGCCGAGAAAGCGTGTATACGCCGGGTACGAACCGAGTGGAGAGATCCATCTCGGTCACCTGGTAACGGTCAATAAACTCCGGGACTTACAAGAGGCCGGGTTCGAAGTTGTTGTCCTCCTCGCAGACCTCCATGCATTCCTGAACCGCAAGGGAACAATGGAGGAAGTACGGGAGCTAGCCGACTATAACCGCCGGTGTTTTGAGGGGCTCGGGCTTAAAGACGTAACATTTGTTCTTGGTTCGGAACTCCAGCTGAATCCAGAATATGAGCTCCTTATGCTACGTCTCTCCCAGCAGATCACCCTGAACCGTGCAACGAGGAGCATGGATGAAGTCGGGCGACAGATGGAGAGCCCGACCGTTTCCCAGATGATCTACCCTATTATGCAGATGGTCGACATCGCGATGCTTGGAGTGGACGCTGCAGTCGGTGGAATAGACCAGAGAAAGATCCATATGCTCGCACGTGAGCACCTTGTCAATGCCGGGTATTCCTCGCCGGTCTGTATCCATACACCCATCCTTAACGGGCTTGACGGTAAGAAAATGTCCTCCTCAAGTGGTAATTACATATCTGTTGCGGATACCGAGGAGACCATCAATAAAAAGTGCCAGAAGGCTTTTTGTCCCCCGGAATGCGAGGACAACGCGGTTCTCCAGATGTTCCAGTACCATGTGTTCCCCCGCGTTCCTGCAGTGAGTGTCAGGCGACCAGAAAAATTTGGAGGGGACAGAGAGTTCACCAACTTCGGAACACTCAACGAAGCATACCGTGCGGGAGAAATCCACCCGCTCGACTTAAAAAAGACACTCGGAAATTACCTGGCAGAGATCCTCGCCCCGGTCCGCGATTACGTCCATTAACCGGAGATTTATATGAATAGAGACCAGCCTGGAAAAGAGTCTGATTTCGATCGCGAAGTTGACCGGCTCGGTATCAGGATCAAGGACTCCGATCAGCTCAAAGTCAGGGATGATGTATTCGACGAAATTACGCTTCTCGCACTCTACAAGCTGGTCCATAAGAAATGGCTCTCGGCGATCGGCGGATCGATCAGTACCGGTAAAGAGGCCAATGTATTTCTTGCCGACCGGGAAGGGACGGATATCGCTATCAAGATCTACCGGATCAGGACGGCTAATTTTAACACGATGAATGAATACATACTGGGAGACCGTCGTTTTACCGGGATGCGAAAATCACGAAAGGACCTGATTTTTGCCTGGGCGAAAAAAGAATTTTCAAATTTGAAACGGGCACACGAAGCGGGTCTTTCCGTACCTGAACCATATGTCTGGGACCGGAATATCCTTATCATGGAGTTCATGGGATCTGGAGGGCGCCCTTACCCACAGATGCGGAATGTCAACCTTGAAGATGCCCAGGGAACATACGAGGAGATCATTTCATTTATGGCAGATTTGTACAAAAAAGCAGGGCTGGTCCATGCAGACCTGAGTGAGTTCAATATCCTTTTCGGAGACAGGCCATTTTTCATTGACATGGGACAATCAGTAACAATAGATCACCCGAGGGCATTTTCGTTCCTCAAGCGGGATATTGCAAACATCAATCATTTCTTCTCTTCACGGTGCGAAGTGAAGGATGAACGAGAACTTTTTACAAGAATTACGGGTCTTGTCTTCCCGGATCTTGATAAAGAACAGCAGGGAAAAAAGGTGTGATGAGTCATGATGCAGGAGATAAAAATTTCGGGTAGCCGGATTGGTGCATTGATTGGAAAGGACGGATCGACGAAGAAGAAGCTGGAAGAGAAATCCGGGGCTCAAATCACTATCGATAGTAAGGAGGGAATGGTCCGGGTCGAGGGCGAAGAGGCCCTCGGGGCCCTCCGGGCAATTGAGACCGTTAACGCTATTAACCGGGGGTTTTCACCGGAGCGTGCCTTTTGCCTCCTAGATGACGAGGACTTACTCTTTGATGTAATCGACCTGTCAGTAATTGCGGATACACCAAATCAGCTTGACAGGATCCGTGGCCGTATTATCGGAAAGGACGGGAAGTCAAGGGAACAGATCGAAGATATGACCCAGGTTTCACTATCGGTATTTGGAAAAACGATCGCCCTTATCGGGTTACCGGAGCATATCAAGGTTGCCCGGACTGCGATTGATATGCTTATCCAGGGCGTCCCTCATGAAGCGGTCTTCTCTTTCCTGGAAAAGAAAAAGAGGGAGTTAAAACAGGATATTATCAGCTATTATTACTAATTTTTGCTTCTTGGTCGTTTGGGTAATTGGAGATCACCATGATTATCAGGTATTCAACAGGGGTATTTCCACTGGAATATAATTCCGATTATTTAAGCTCTGTTGATAGATTTAACTATTTTAAGAAGGCATTAGAGTGGAATTGAAGGGGTCAGGACCTGGAGAGGAATAATTTGCATTTTCCATCAAATGCCGGGGGTCAGGGCCGATGAAAATCGAGGAATTACCAATATCAGAACACCTGAAAGCATACTATAAAAAGGCCGGGATCTCGGATCTGTACCCACCCCAGGCAGAATGCATCAAGAAGGGGATGTTTGACCAAAAAAACCTCCTTGTTGCAATCCCCACCGCAAGCGGGAAGACCCTTGTTGCCGAGATGGCGATGCATCATCACATCGGGGAATCGGGGAAATGCCTGTATATTGTCCCCCTCAAGGCACTGGCCAGTGAGAAATTTGAGGAGTTTTCCAGGAAGGATGTCCGCGTTGGCATTTCCACTGGAGATTTTGACCGCCGGGACGAGTCACTGGGAAAAAATGATATCATCGTTGCAACGAGCGAGAAAGTTGACTCCCTCATCAGGAACAATGCACCCTGGCTTAAGGATATTTCACTTCTGGTAGTCGATGAGGTACACCTTATCGATTCTCCTGACCGTGGTGCCACACTCGAAATGGTCATTACAAAAATGAGGTTCCGTAACCCGGAGATGCAGATTATCGGATTGAGTGCGACCATCGGGAACCCGGGGGTGCTCGCCCGATGGATGGATGCAGAGCTCGTAACAAGCGAATGGAGGCCCGTTGACCTCCGGCAGGGTGTCTTTTATAACGGGCAGATAAGGTTTCACGAGGTTTGCCGCCCGGTAGCGTGTGTATCGAAGTTCGATGACCTCAACCTCTGCATGGACACGATTACGGAGGGCGGCCAGTGTCTTGTATTCGTCTCCTCAAGAAAAAATGCAGAGGCGTTTGCAAAACGGGCTGCTGCTGCTTTTAAGTTAGAAAGTTCCGAGTTGAAGGATTTTTCTGAGCGGATTAAAAAACTGGCAGAGACAGATAATGATAAATTACTTGCTGCATGCGTAGAATCCGGTGCCGCGTTCCACCATGCAGGTCTGAAACGTGAGGCCCGGACAATTATAGAGGAGGGGTTCCGGAAAGGACATATCAGGTGTATCTCATCCACGCCGACCCTGGCGGCAGGACTTAACCTGCCTGCAAGAAGGGTAATTATCAGGGACTATCGCCGTTTCACTTCCGGAGAGGGCATGGTGCCGATCCCTGTCCGGGAATACCACCAGATGGCCGGTCGTGCAGGACGGCCTCATCTCGACCCATACGGTGAGGCTGTCCTGATTGGGAAAGACGACCAGGATGTCGAGGCGCTGTTTGAATGGTATATCGATGCCCCAGCTGAAGATGTCTATTCACAGTGTGGGACCGAGAATACACTCTGTACCCATATTCTTTCGCTTATCGCTTCCGGCTTTGTCAGGTCCCGTGAAGAGCTCTCCGCTTTCATGGACCGGACTTTTTTTCTCTACCAGCATAAACAGAGCCGGGCAATTCCGCGTGTTATCGAAAAGGTGCTTGAATTTCTGCTGGCAACTGAAATGATCATTGATACCGGTGGAATAATATCGGCAACAAAATTCGGGTCTCTGGTCTCCCAGTTATTTATTAACCCGAGGGGTGCCGAGGCGATCGTAAATGGTCTCTGTTCAGCTGAAGAATATTCAGATATCGGGCTCCTCCAGTTGATTTGCAGCACACCCGATATGTATAACCTCTATGTAAGTAACAAGGACATCCCGTACCTGGAGCGGTTCCTGGAAGAGTTGGATGAAGCACTCTGGCTCCCGGTACCCGATGACGAGGAAGAAACATATTTCAGGGGTTTAAAAACAACCATGCTCCTCCGGGACTGGGCAAACGAACTCTCTGATACGGTGATCTGCGAACGGTATTCGGTAGGCCCCGGAGATATTTATTCGATGGTTGAAAGCGTGAACTGGCTTCTCCATGCGACCTCAAGACTCACCCCGATGTTCGCACCCCATTTCCAGGACCAGGTCAGGGAATTTGAATACTGCATGAAACACGGCGTAAAACGCGAATTGTTACCATTGATAAAACTAAGAAATATTGGTCGCGTGCGGGCACGCCGCCTGTTTAACAGCGGGATTACATCACCCGAAGACGTTCAGACGGCGGGTACAGATAAAGTCTCCCAGATCCTCGGACGGGGAATTGCCGACCAGTTGTTCAACGCTGCAAAGAGACAGAACTTTAAGAAATCTGAAGAAACGATTGAGTCTGGGACAAGGCAGGAGAGCCGCAAAAAACAGTCTACCCTTTCCCACTTTGAGGAGTAAATGGAGTTTACGGGGCAATTTTGGATATCGTATCACACCAGGAGGTAGAGAATGGGTACACCTGACTGCAGGAGTCATCTGGATATCATCAATGATAATAATGTCCGGGATATGGACTTTGAGATCGGGCAGGTCAATTTTCAGGTCCGGGATATCGAAAAATTTCTCTTGTGGCTACGGGACATTTCCCACCGGAATGGAATTTCTATCGTTTGTTTTAATGCAGACCTCATGGCCGGGCAGGACCATGTCATTTCAGCAATGCTCCATGCAAAAAGAGCAAAACAGAATGGTACCTGTATTTCCAGTTCATTTGAAATTGAAGCCCTCCTGTATGCCGCAGGGTCCCGTCAATGCCTGGATGCAGTAAAATTTGGCGTCCACCAGGGATTAAATAATTGCTATATCAGTATTTACCCGATTAATTCCCATGTGTGGTCTGAACTATTAACCGTGATGACCAGATCAATCGAAGACTTGGAACAAATAACAGACGAAAAAATGAGTCTTCTTATTTCTTTATTCAGTATCACAAATGATGAAATTGCGGTGACAGGAAAGGATCGGATTAAAGATCTCGTTCTTGAAAGAGTCGCACTTCTTGATGTAAATAAATAATTTCACTGCTAATCAGGGAGAGACTAGTTCAATAGATGATGTTCCTTGCAGGGAGGGAAAAGTCAGGTTCTTTCTTGGATCATTTGAGTTTTCGTAACTTCATCTATGATTAGGAAAACAATAGATTCCTGACATGGAAACACATACGAGCCTCATAAACAGATATAAAGATATTAAAGGGGTTTCTTTTTGAGAGATTTGCCCCTGGGATTTTGATATCTTCTTTGGTTCTGGGGTTCTGGTTCATGCTTCTGGAATTTATGTACCGGTGATTTTTTGATCCTGCAATTACATACGCAAGGAGATTTCATCCATTGGTTACCAAAACGCGGCCATATTTTTGTTGTTCTGAATTTTTCTGCTCCTTTTTAGAGGTCGTTAAATTTTGTTGAAGTATCCCTCAGAATAATGAGGTGGATTTACATCACACCCTTGTTGTTCTGTTGATTGCATTGTTCTTGGTTTATTGCATAGTCCGATATCCTCTTTGATATCCTTGCAATAAGTTGAGAGATATATCGATAATCCAGAATTTTGGTTAGTTCTTCCTTATTTTCGTGCATGGGTTAAAATATGCCGGATTTCTGGTATAATTAATGTGGTCATCGCCAAGGTTACAGCACTATTGGAACCGGGAATGCAAAAGACAGCTTTTTTTTGAATTATTCCTGCACTTGCCCGGGAAAGCATTGCTGCAGGTCCGATTTCCGCATAACTTTTTATCCTGAAAATCTCCCCAAACCCATCAATTTTTTTCTCGAAGAGAGGTTCTACTGCTTCAATTGTACAATCATCAGATGTCAGTCCTGTTCCACCATTAAGGATTAGGCAATCACATTGTTTTAGACCATTAATTAGAGATTGCTGTATAATTTCAACCAGGTCTGGAATAATTACGTAGTGGTTCACAGGATAACCTGCCTGAATAAGGCTTGTTGTGATGATCTTTCCACTGGAATCTGTTTCTGCGTTGCGTGAGCTTGAAACAGTAATCACA
>JAPKXR010000331.1 GCA_026394715.1 Methanomicrobiales archaeon
TCATTCTCAATTTTGTGGTGATTGGGGAAGCGATCAAGAAAATTCCGCAGGAGATTATCGATCGCCACCCGGATGTTCCCTGGAAAGAATTTGCGGGAATGCGGGACAAGATGGTGCACGGCTATTTCCAGATAAGCCCGAAGATCGTATTGGAGACGAGTCAGCACGATCTCGCACCGCTTGCGGCTGTGGTAAAAATTCTGCTCCGGGAATATACGTGAGTGGATTCACGCCGAAAAAACCACCGGCACATCCCCCGAACCCTCTAACTCAATAAGCACAATCTCCCCCAACAATTTCGAGGGTGTCAGCCCCACTACGATGCCGGCAATGGGGCGCTCTGGCGACATAAGATTATACTTGGCGGGATTGAGGTGCATATGCGCCTTGATTCTGGGATTGCGGGATGGGCTTCGGATGCACGGCTGACAATCGAGCGGATCCTGGGAATTTAACATGGGATTGCGTTGCACCCGAACTAAAAATTGTACATGTACGGGAATAGAAAATTTCTATCAGATTTCATTATACTAACAATTACTAATATCTTCTAAATTAGTAATTGTACATTTTATCAAACGGAAAATTTCTATCGGATTTCAATATTCCGACAATTACAAATTTCTCAAAAATCTTCATGATTGGATTGTTAAAATCTTAACTACTAATAAATACTAATAGTCATAAAATTAGTAGTTAACAGGATAGAGGATATGCAAAAACTGCCGGAAAAACCTCCTTCGGATCTGGGTTTTTCGTTTGATTTATCTGGCTCTGATGATGAATTTAAAAGATTAGTATCTGAGTACAACAATCGCTATCTCTATTGGGATGAATTGCGATACCGGATTGAAGATCCGGAACGAAGAAAACAGCTCTGGACTGTTATTAAAATCCTCCGGCAGATGCGATATGAGCACATCCCATTTCGCACCCTTGATCTCAAGTACTCGTTTATCCCGGAAATTATTCGGGGCTTACATACAATTGATCGCTACCTTTCGGGTACGATCCAGATCCACAATAAAGCAATCCGGATGGAACCGTCCTATATCATCAACTCCCTGATGGAGGAAGCGATCTCATCGAGCATTCTTGAGGGTGCGGCAACGACCCGAAAAGCTGCAAAAGAGATGCTCCGTGAAGGGAGAAAACCGAAGACCCACGCAGAGCAGATGGTTGTCAATAATTATGAAGCGCTCCAGTTAATCCTGAAAAAAAAGGATGCCCCACTCACCAGGGAGTTGATATTGGATGTGCAGCGGATTGTTACTGCTGGCACAATTGAAGATAAGTATGTAGGGAAATTCAGGACAGACAACGAGGTTGTTGTCGCTGATTCAGGTACTGGGCTTGTGTATCATACCCCCCCCGATTTTGATGAGATTGAGGGGTTTGTCGGGGACTTCTGCACATTTGCCAATGAAGATAAAACTCCGAAAAAAGAAGCACTCGGAACTTTTATTCATCCGGTCATAAAGGGAATCCTTCTGCATTACCTGATGGGTTATTACCACCCATTCAATGACGGCAATGGTCGGACAGCAAGAACTATTTTCTACTGGTTCGTGCTTTCACGGGGTTATTGGCTTTTTGAGTATTTACCCGTCTCCCGTATTATCCTGAAATCAAGGAAAAACTACGGGCTTGCGTATCTCTATACAGAATATGACGAGAGTGATCTCACCTATTTCCTCCGATACAATATTTCCTGTATTGTACAGGCTCTTGATGACTTGCTGAAATTCTTAGAACGGAAGCAAACCGAGCAGAATGCAACGAAAGCCATTATCAAAAAAATCGATGAGATCAATCAGCGACAGGCGGATATTCTCCGCGAGATGATGGAGCACAGTGATGAATACTACTCCATCCGGAAGATTATGCAAATGTACGCTGTTGTGTACCAGACTGCCCGGACGGATCTCATGGATTTGGAAAAGCGTGGATTCCTCATAAAACAACAGCGGGGCCGGGAATTTTTATTCATCTTTAATGAGAACTCTGACCTGTGGAAGAAGAGTCCGGTAAAATCCGCGAAGGAATAATGGGAAGACCGGATCTGTGTGGGAAGTTAGGGAGCCATAAAAGGGTTTCATGAACCAAATCCCCCTCGCACCTCCAATCCCCTCACCGCCCCGCCCCCTCCATTCCCACAACTATCACCATGGAAAAACTCCAGACATGCACATCGACCCCTCAAAAACAACACGCACAATCTCCCGCATCAAACCAAGGATCAGCCCCGCGACGCTGCCGGCAATGAGGCGCTCGGGCGTGCTGGCTTCGGATAGGGGAAGGTCTGGCAGGGAGTCAGAAAGAATGAACAGATACGGTTTTACAAAAGACTATTGAAGAGAAGAATACAAATTACATCATTATATGACTTCCAGAGCAGCCGGGCAAT
>JAPKXR010000291.1 GCA_026394715.1 Methanomicrobiales archaeon
TCATTGACCTCCCGGAAGGGGAGAACATGAAGGCCCATCTGCTTGAGCTTGCAGGGGTTATCGAAAAACATATGCTCAACCAGGGCCAGGTTTCGCATGACAACCGCGACGGGGCTGCGGGGTATTGAAAGGAGAACACCAGTCCCAAATAGAAAAATTTTGATCACTATCTCTATTTTTTCCGTCCTTCAAATTCCTTTAATCAAAACCCATTTTAAAAAATAACGCGTTTGCACTCCCTTAAAAATATAATAGCCTGGTGATCAATTGAACACTATAGTACGAAAATCTTTCAGTTGATTAAAAGGCAGCAAATCCAAAATAACCTATAATTTTGCGAAATTAGATAGCATGAAGGGATACATAGTGATCACACTTGCTCTGTTCAGGACCAGTGATAATTGACAATTATCTGGTATTCAGGTATCAGGCGGGATTGAATAATTAACACGGTCTGCAATTGGCTCTTGAGATATTTTGAGGAACGCAGGCCATCTGCCTAATGGAGTATTACTGGGCGTTGCAATATTATTTATGGTCCTGGTAACGTTCCCAGATCCCTCACCTTACCACAACAAGAGCAATGGAACCGCATTGGAGCCGGGAGGAAAATCGTTTTTTTTAAAAGATGCTCGTTCGAGAAATACACCCATATGAGGCGCAAGGAAATATTCTGATGATATTCTGACTTTATTTTAGGATATTACCCATGAACTAGCGATATCATTATTAACTGGAGCACGAATTAACCTAATCATGAGGTCGTCCCTGATCAATACTCACCTGTTAACCACTTTGCTGATTTTTTTCCTGTTGCTGAGTATATCACCGGTAATGGCAAGCGCGCCATCAGTAATAATCTCCGAATACAAGGTTACCCCTTCGGTACTCTTACCTGGAGAGCAGGGTATCGTTTCTGTTACGGTTAAAAATACTGCAGAAAAGGCCACGTTTTCCCAGTCCTATACCAGTGGATCTGCCGGGAGTAATTCCGCAACAACTACAACAGTGGATATTAATGCCCCAATAGACAGCGTCACCATGGTAGGAAACGGTATCGAGGTCCTTGGCGGGGCCTATAACAGGGTTGGTGCACTTGGACCCGGGCAATCCATATCCCTGACATTCCTCATCAGGGCACCTGACCAGCCTGGAGTCTATTTCCCGGAGGTTTGGATCCGTGTATCTGATGCAACGAGTCTTAAATTTCCAATACCGATAAATGTTAACAGTGAAGTCCAGATCCAGAAAAGACCCCAGATTACGGTCAATAAACAGTTGCCGCCCAGTGTAATCCCGGGTAATGATTTTAACGCGACGGTGGTACTTTCAAATAACGGACAACTATCGGCAAGTAACATCCGGGTCACCGTAAATACATCAACCCCCTCAATTACTTCAAAAACCCCGGGCACCTACCATATTGAAAAACTGGGCCAGGGCGAACAAAAAACAATCGACATGGATTTTTCAACAGATAAGAAGACCACCCAGGGAATTAACCCGATAAACCTGGTTATTGACTACCAGAACCCGGACGGTACGTTCCAGAGACAGGTCGAGACACTGGGTATCCGGGTCAGGGGCCAGGCACAGCTGGATATTTCCCAGATCACCACCGATCCGGCCAGGATAAGTAAAGGAGACCAGTTCACCCTCTTTATCAGGATAGAAAATACCGGTACCGATGATGCCAAATCGGTCAATGCGAAAATTGATATTCCGCTGTCGGGTACAAGGGAGGCCTTTATTGGAAAAATTGAGCCAAATAACGATGCACCTGCGCCCTTCAACCTTCTGGCTGACCGTTCGGGTGATATCCCCTATACATTAACAATCCGATACGAGGATGATTACGGGCCCCGCCAGGAACAGCAGCTGCTTTACCTGAATGTATATACAAAGGACAGCACCCCGCTTATTATCGGGATAGTAATTCTCATCATCCTGGCAGGAGGATTTGCATACTGGTTCTTCGTCTTCCGCAAAAAGGGAACCGGCAATGTTTGAGGAATCGAAGGTCGCCTTTTTCCTCGCAAAGCGATCGATTGTAAGGGGAAACAAGGGTACGCTCTACCTGACGATCCTTATCATCGGGATGGTCTTTGTCAACCTGATCTTCCTGCCATCCATTATTTCCGGTGTGGCTGTGCTGTTTAACCAGCAGTCTATCGATTACAGCTACGGGAACCTGGTCATCGAACCGAAAAAAAATCAGATCTATATCAATAATGTTAACGAGTTACAGAAGAAAATCGAACGGATTCCCGGTATTACGGGGGTTTCTCCACGGTTCATAACCGGGGCAACAATAGTCCATAAAGGAAATGCGGTTACCCCGATAGTGTATGCAATCAATCCTGACGACGAGAGGCGGGTCCTTAAAACCGCATCGAAGGTCTTCAGCGGGGAGTATCTCAGTGAGGCGGATACAGACCAGGTCGTAATAGGCTACCGGCTTGCGGGAAACGAGGATGAAAAGCTTGACGTGATCCCATCCCTGGGTGGTGTGGATGTTGGCCAGGCCGTTGATATCACGTTTAACAACGGGGTTACCCGGCAGTACCGTATCAAGGGAATTATTAATTCTGATTCATATGGTGCTGATTCCAACGCATTTATTACAAAAAAAGAGTACGAATCGGTCTTCGGACTCGACAACAAGGCGAACCAGATCCTCGTACGGACACAGGAGACCGGCAATGAAGATAAAATGCGCAACACCCTGATGTCTTTTGGAGTGCAGGAAAAAATCTGGACCTGGGAGGAAAAATCAGCCAATTTCTTAAACCAGATTATTGGCAGCTTTAATATTATCAACCTTATCGGAACGGTGGTAAGCCTTATTATCGCGGTTGTTGTCATTTTCATTGTGATCTTTATCAATACGGTATACCGGCGAAAGCAGATTGGTATCC
>JAPKXR010000330.1 GCA_026394715.1 Methanomicrobiales archaeon
TCGTGCGGGAGGCAAAAATTTTTGCAACCCTCATAGAACTTTCACCGCTTATCGCTGACGGTCAAAGCAGGATCGTGCGGATGATTCTCTTTGGCAGTTGTGCGTTGGGTGAAGATTCTGAAGAGAGTGACATCGATCTCTACATAGAAACAACTGATCGGCAGGCAGCAAAGGCACTGATCTCGCGATATGAAACAAGCATATCCCGGAAAATTTCTCCGATCATTGTCTCACCTGGTGAGGCTGTGCAGATCCGGATACGTGACCGCCCGCTGTTCGAACGGATACAGTCCGGGAAGAATCTCGTAGGTGAGCAGCTGTGAAATACCAGTTCGATGAATGCCTGGAACGGGGAAAAATTGTAAAAATCCCTATTGACCCGGCACTTGTTGAAAAAGAACTCCACGAAGCAGAAGCGGATCTTGCCGCAGCTGAGCAATCGCTTCTGGACCACCAGGAGAAATGGGCAATCATCCAGGCATACTATTCGATCTTCCACTCCCTCAGGTCACAGGTGTTTGGCAAAGGCTACCGTGAGAAGAGCCACCGCTGCCTGAAGCATGCGGTTGAAGCCCTTCTCGTTGATGAAGGATTGCTCGATCCGGTTGTACTGGAACACTTTTCTTTTGCCATGGATCTCCGCGAAGGTGCAGATTATGGGTGCATCTATAATGCAGAGTCAGCCAGTATCGTGGTCATGTCAGCACGAACGGTGTATGAGATGGTCAGGCTGTAAAGGAGTCTCGTTCTTGCCAGTCAACGCAAATGCCGGGATAACCGGCGGTTCATATTTTTATATCACCGACAAATGTTGACCCATCAGTTTGAAACGCACAATTCCGCTTCTATCGAATATTTTTTGAGCACCGACAATTGATCCTGAATCGTAGAACCCCGTGTCACGGTTACAACTATTTTCGGCAAATTCTTAATACGACGGCATTCCTGGTAACACTCATCCCGCTGTGACCCTGTTAATTTTTCGTATATTTCCAAGTGGCTTTCTCCGGAGTTTTGGCAGATTTTTTGAAAAAGATCAATAATTTGCCGGTTTTTAATAACGTAAAGGGCTATCATCAACAGCGCATCTTCCAACATATTTTCAATACTTGGAATCCAGATAATACGGGTTTTCTTTACCCTACCCCCCTTACGAAAATTAATGGGCTCTTCAAATATATTCTGGTTAACCAAAATCCAGGCAGGATGAGAGTTTTCAGACAGGAATAGGTAAAACGCAGGGTTAATTCCCCCATGACAGGAATGTGCATCGCCTACGAGTATTTGTGCAGTTAATGATCCCATACGTGCGTATCCTCTATTGTTTTAATCGCTGGATGCAGGATAAAGGTTCGCAATAGATATCTGGATCCTGATCTGGTCAGCACACTCCGGAAACAGACTGGCGGAGATGCTGAATTGATCGCTGAAATCGTCGACCTTATGGGCGCAGAACCCCCCGTCGGGATCTTACGCGAGATCTTTTCAATCCTGAAAGCCCCAGGTGAATATCAATCCCGAATATCTGGAAAAGAAAGGGAACCAGTAAGGAGGTATTCCAAAAAATATA
>JAPKXR010000284.1 GCA_026394715.1 Methanomicrobiales archaeon
GCGGCATCCGTTCGGTCCTGGCCAGAATGCCGGCCTGCTTTGCCCGCGACCTCGAACCGCTTTCCGTCCCCAATCCACAGGAGCGGCCATGACCGGGCCCTTGCATGCCTTCACCGTGACCGAGGCCGCCGACGGCATCGCCGCCGGCCGGTTCTCGAGCGAGGACCTCGTGCGGTCCTGCCTGGCCCGGATCGCCGAGCGCGAACCCCTCGTCAGGGCCTGGGCCCATGTGGATGCGGCTTGTAATTACCAGGCGAATGACCACAAGTCTCAATGGGTATTATTAATATCCCAAATTCCAGAAATTATAGATGATTGAGGAATAATCGTGCTTATCGGACCATCTCCCTCGCTGCAAATGGAAATTTACATCGATTTATTATTCTGCAATGGTTGTGCGAACTGCATCGATCAGTGCACAATGGGTGTTTTTAAAATGGATGGCGATCAAGCCTCTGTTGATAATGAATATATCTGTGTTGGATGCTTTAAATGCCAGAACTTTTGTCCAACGAGTGCGATACAAACACGTATCGTCATGAGGGTTTCATGAGTCACTCCATTCCCGGGTTAGCCTGGCTTATGGTCTGGGGATAGAGGATCGGCCTGCAATATGCGCCGTCATTTGCGTTTAATCGGTTGCAGTACCTAGGGAATTTTTCGTTCATCGCAATCTTTATCTGGTCCCGTATGAATCCATGAATGTGGCCAAGTCTTGTGAGCAGTGTGGTGCTTCGATCACCCGTGGCATGAAGGTCTGCGATAATTGTGGAGCCCCGGTTGGCGTTCAAAACATTCGTCTTATCAACATCGCTGCTGGGATTGCGGTCGTTGGTGCCATCATCGTAATCGTGTTCGTATCATGGGTGGTGTCAGGACCTTCGAACCTCGGAGTGACACCGGTAGTACCTGCGACCCCTACAACGAGCATTACCTCACTTCCAGTAACAACGATCGCAACTCCTGGAAATGGCTCTGCTTATGACTGGAACGCAGCGGGGAATGAACTGCATGATACGGAAAAAAATTACCAGGGAGCTCTCTCTGCATATGAGATGGCAATCGCATTAGATCCAAAAAATGCCGCATATTGGAGAAATAAAGGCATGGCTCTAAATTCACTCGGACGATACACAGAAACTATCATCGCAGAAGATAGGGCAATCTCTCTGGATCCCAACCATACTACTGCATGGAATGACAAAAGTATTGCGTTAAGTAACTTGGGTAGATATCCTGAAGCTCTAGCCGCAGATGAGATGGCACTATTGTTAAATCCGGATAATGCCCGATATTGGAATAGCAAAGGGGTGGATTTAGCACATCTCAACCGATATCCAGAAGCCCTCATCGCCTTCGAAAAGGCCATTACTCTCGACCCTACTTCTCAAAAAGCTATCGATAACAAAAAGGTCCTCGAGGCGATGATGAATATTTAATTCATGAACGGTTATTTACAACGACTTTTTTTGGTAACCCTAGGGACGCCCCACATCCATTTGCTGCCCTGCGGCTTGAATCACCGGATATTTTTGAGTGATAGGGTGGTATTCCTGCGCCTTTAAAAAAAAACCGGTATCGCCTCGGAATATGTTCCCCCCGGGTAGAATTCGGGAAAACCAAATTTCCCGGGGTAATGGGGTATGCGGTCTGTTGTTTCAACCCCTCTATCCTGGATATCAGGTCAATATTCGGTCCCTCCCAAAAAAAGGGTCATTCATTTTAGATCCAGGCCACAATTCAACAGATGTCCGCCCGGAAAAATCGGCCCATTTTCCGGCCTCTTTATCGCAAAAATAAGCCCTTGTTTCATTCCCCCTCGCCCATTACTCCCTACCCTCTGCCGGTGCCAGGATTTTTGGCTGGTACCGTCGTCATTCCTGCCCGTTTAATAAAATCGCCAATTATCAGCCATATTTTTGCACACCCCGGAATACCCCCTGTTTGATCGGCATCCGGGCCTTTAATGGCCCTGGATTAACTACAACCTGCCGTTGCCCGGCACGTGGCGTCACCGGAAAAAGGGTGTGTCAGCAAGCCCGGGAATTTCGGTCCCGTAACATCTTTCAAAATGCAGATTGTCTCTATTTCGTCCTATTCAATCAATTCATGCCCCGTTCCTGTCCCCTCTATCCCCTCTTCCGATACCCTGGTGTTCACCTGGTGCACGATGAGGTCCGCCTACCGGACCCGTATCCTCAACCATGACATCGGTGACACTTCACCATTCGCCAATGATAAAAACACCTGTGCCATACAATCCCTTGGTATCTTCAACTCAACATTGGTCGGCAGAATCCTGCCTGTGTTAAAGAAATCTCTCGTGACATCAGGTCATCGAAGAAAAAAAAATCCCCACTCTGGCCTAAAGAGAAAAAAAACAGAAATCTAATTACGATGAATCAGAAGTTTTCTCACTTTCCGACTGCCTGCATCCCATATTAAGGATAGCGGCCCCTCATTATCAATATAGATGAAGGTATTATAGACGTATTTTCGAGTGTATTGCTCCCCGTGTTGGATTGTTTTTGGATCATCAATCCCAGCGATATGATATCTCACACCCGATTCTTCCGGCATATTAACAGGCTTTGTTGAGATCCATGACCCTGAATTGATAAACCTCTGGTTATTTTGAGGGTCAATATAGTCATCTGCCATATGTGTATGCCCAAAAATAACGGTATTTACATTTCCGGATTGAATTGCCCTCTTAAAGCCCCTTGTTTTTATAAGAGAATCGATTGTCCTATATTTAGGAGGTTTCGACAC
>JAPKXR010000318.1 GCA_026394715.1 Methanomicrobiales archaeon
AGGAGTCCCCTGTCATTTCAAAATATGGTGCAATTTGAGAGAATGAAGTCTCCAGCTCCCGCCAGCCAGGCGGATTGAATAACATTTTCCTCCACTGCTCGGGATCGGAGGGGGCAATCTGTGTCTGGGCGAGACCAATAAGAAACTGAATAAGAGTTCCATTGAAGTCGGCCCTGCACGCATCCAGCCTGATAATATCACATATCCCTTCCCGGTTAACCAGTTCGGATGGAGAAATTGTAACAGATCTCATGTACCCGGTAATAACTGGGATCCATGAATCTTTTATAAGATTTACCACCGTTCCTCCGCAAAAAAATGACATCGATTAAAAGGCATGGAAAATGAAAGAACAATTATTGATAGTTCCCGCGTAGATGGTTCCCCTAGGGGTATATCGGGATTGGAGTGTGTTAATATTATCGATTTATTCTTAACGGCGTCTCTTCTCCATGGCCGGATGACTTTCACTCTGCCCTCACAATTGATCTTTCCCTGAGGCCTGTGGACCTGGTGCCTGGCCAGCCCGCCAAACCTAAAGCCAAGAGCCACACCATCAGTGCCTACTGTCCGCAACCGTTCGGCTTCGAGGAAGAATCTCTACTGGCGAAAACATTGAACAGAGGGCAAGAGGATCATTGGAAGATCGGATCCGGTGAAACGCAGTCATGGTACGGTCGGGGTCATGTTCTCATCCATGCTAAGCAACAAATATTTTTCTTCAACAACCCAAAAACAAAACTGCTATTCTTGTCCTGGTCAATCTGGTAGTGTCCCTTCGGGGATAAGACCGGGTAGACAGGTGGCGGTAACTCGCCACACAATTAATCTCCTGATTTCCTTTGCAATCGCTCACCTGATGCAACTTAAAAATAATTAATCTTTATATTACTATGAATTTCGCGACATTCAAATGATCTAGAGTATGCTCCATTGTTGATTTGAGATTGAAGGCATGGGGGTTTTATTTTACGTCAAAACCTCTTTGGGGACCGCCGGTCCCCAGCCGGTCGGGCAAACCCCGGGCATGTACCGTAACTCTGTCGCCTATTGCTGGCCGTCCTATTACTCAGAATTGTAATGCCAGGTCGGCGCAGCGAAAGCCTGCGGGCACTGCGCCTGGCTCGCAAACCACACACTACGCAGGAGTTCCGCCCAAGGTCACTTAACCCAGTCGCCTGCGGGCGACAGGGATAAGAGCCCTGTGCTCGGATGGGGGTCCTGGCGGTGTTGTAAGCCGCCGGTGATGTAGAACATGACTTACGAAACAGTCGCAGAGGCCATCCGACGAATCGCAGGAGAATACCCGGAAGGGACGAAAATCATCTACGTTCTGACCGGACTCAAATCCGACCCGGTAGGTTACTACCTGGAAGGAGAACTCAATTTTTGTTGTACCATGATTTCGTGGGCCTGCCTTGTCGTGTGACCCCATGGCGGATTTTTTAAGGGCTGGTGATCACCGGTTATATCCTGACTTTTTTGATTATACTGTTTCTTTTATCGCGGGGGCATACTCCGGGCGCCGGGTGATAGCAACGTGAACGGCGCCCTACGAATCACCCCGCTGGTCCCTCGGTTGATCTGTTGCCTGCGACCCCAGCCACGCCATCAACGCTCTAACGATAGTGCCGCGGGCACCATCTGGAAACCGCTGCGT
>JAPKXR010000106.1 GCA_026394715.1 Methanomicrobiales archaeon
GGGCTGGAGACCACCGGGCCCCCTGTCTTGTACTTCCAGAGGAGTGTGCCGGTGGAAACTTCGAGGGCATAGAGGTTGGTATCCCAGCTGCCGAAATAAACAGCCCCGTTTGCCACAGCCGGGCTGGACCGCACCAGGTCCCCGGTCGCATAATTCCAGCGGAGAGCGCCGGTTGAGGCATCGATGGCATAGAGGTTTCCATCAGAACTTCCGACATAGACGACACCGTTCACTACAGCCGGGCTGGACCTTACCCCTCCGTCCGTCGTGTACTTCCAGATTAGTGTGCCGGTTGCCGCATCAAGTGCGTAGAGGTTGTTATCATTACTCCCGAAATAGACGACCCCGTCTGCAATAGCCGGGCTGGACCACACCTGTCCACCCGTCGTATAATTCCAGAGGGGGGCCCCGTTACCCGCGTCAAGAGCATACAGTTTGCCGTCATAACACCCCGCATAGACGGCCCCGTTTGCCACGGCTGGGCTGGACCAGAACCCCTTTTCATTTCCGACCGTGTAATTCCAGAGGAGATTGCCGGTTGATGTGTTGAATGCGTAGAGGTTGGAATCATAATTCCCTACATAGACAACCCCGTTTGCGACCGTCGGACTCGAACTCACCTCTGCCCTTGTAATATACTGTTCCGATGTTGTGTATTTCCAGAGGAGTGCCCCGGTGTCCGCATCGATTGCCTGGATCTTGGACCTGGCGCCTCCAATGTACACGACCCCGTCTACTACCGCCGGGCTGGAACTCACGTATGGATTGGGGGTCTCGGTGGCGTTATATTTCCAGAGAACTGCTCCTGTTGTTTCGTTAAATGCATAGAGATTATCATCCCAACTTCCCACATATACGACCCCGTCTACTACTGCCGGGCTGGAGGAGATATTTCCCCCTGCTGTGAAGTTCCAGAGAAGCGCCCCTTCCGGTCTCTTCCCTCCGTCATCAAATACGCCGGAATTATTAAGGTCTGATCGGAACTTCCACGCCATCGCCCGGGTTGCCGGTTCAGTCCATGCTGTACTTTCCACCAGGGTCTCGTTAATTAACCCCCCGGTCCCGACAGTCCTCGTGCCGATCGAATACGCCGTCCCGGGGTAGAGACCCGTGGCGGTCCAGGTGCCAATCCCCTTTGTCACGTTCTCACGGAACACACCGTCAAGGTAGACCATGACATGGGAGAATCCGTTTGATGTGGGATCGGTCCAGTTCCAGGTGATCCGGTCCTGCTGTATGATTGTGGGGTGCAGGTTGGTGATGCTGTCCGGTGGGCTCTCCGGTGAAAAGCCTAGCGCGTAGAGGTTCCGGTCCTGGCTACCGAAATAAACAACACCGTTCGCTACGGCCGGGCTGGAAGTTACACTCCCTCTCGTTGTGTATTTCCAGAGGGGCGCCCCTGTTGCTGCGTCGAGTGCATAGGTGTTGTTATCACGACTTCCAATATAGACGACGCCGTTCGCCACAGCCGGGCTGGAACCCACCCGGTTTCCGGTTGTGTAGTTCCAGAGAAGCGCCCCGTTAGTCGTGTCAAGGGCGTAGGTATTGTTATCCAGACTCCCGAAATAAACAACGCCGTTCGCAACAGCCGGGCTGGAATCTACATAGCTTCCCGTGGTGTAATTCCAAAGGTGCGTTCCCGTTACCGCATCGAGTGCGTAGAGGTTATTGTCACGACTCCCGACGTAGACGACGCCGTTCGCCACTGCCGGACTGGATAGTACCTGGGCTCCTGTTGTGTAGTTCCAGAGCATCGCCCCGGTTACCGCGTCCAGTGCATACAGGTTATTGTCGCAACTGCCGAAATAAACAACCCCGTTCGCCACCGCGGGGCTGGAAAACACATAATTCCCGGTAGTAAAGTTCCAAAGGAGCGCATTGGTTGCGGTGTTGAACGCGTACAGGTTACCGTCAAAATTACCCACATAAACCACACCATCTGCCACAGCCGGGCTGGAACTAACATCGCTTCTTGTGGTGGTTTTTGCCGGTACAGTATAATTCCAGAGGAGCATGCCGGTGGCGGCATCAAGCGCATAAAGCTTGGTCGTTATCCCGCCTATGTATACGATTCCGTCCGTCACTGCCGGGCTGGAACTCTCCCAACCATAGGGATCATTGGTGGTGTAATTCCAGTTTAGTGCCCCGGTAGCTGCGTCAAGCGCGTAGAGGTTTTTGTCATGGCTTCCAAAATAAATGATTCCGTTCACTACTGCCGGGTTAGTACTTACCTCATCTCTCGTTGTGTAGTTCCAGAGGTGTGCTCCATCCGGGCTGGTCCCCCCATCATCATATACACCGGAATTGGAAAGGTCGGAATGGAACTTCGATCCCGGTGCGCCCAACACGGGTGCAGTGATCAAGGTACCGAGTAACAACACTAAAACAAGCCATCGGATTTTTTTGGGTATCTTTTTCTGTGATCCAACCTTGTTGCATTCAGAATTACCAGGAATAGTTTGTATTGATGCCATGAAAATCTAAATCTCCTGCCATAGAGTGAAGGTTTTTTCCTGCTGCCAACGATCAGAATCAGCACATTTTTAATGAAGTCTCTTAAATTATGTCAGAGAATTCTTTTCGTGCAGATTCCCGGGCTCTATTACCCAACTTTACCACTGAAAGAATAAGAATGTTCTTGGCTGATTGATTTATGCCCAAAAAAACCACGAACGTGTGAAATGGTTCCCTCCCTCAATATATCCCTTCCTATCAGGACCATAAATGCTGCTGAAAAGATGTATCAGGCTTTGAATTGCCGTGAAATATTCGACGAAACACGAAGAAAAATGGAATAGATATCAATAAGCTGTTAAAATCCCTCGACGGGTACATGAAGCAAACCTCAGAAAGAACGGTTACAGACGCGATCAACCGTGTTCCTCCTGCCCTCCGCGCATTGATTTCGCCGCAGCAAAATATTTTCGCGAAGCCGGACGGTCACAGACAGGAGGCTCCGGTAGTCTGGTCCTGCCCTTTAGCCTGGGTAGGTGTGGCGCCAGCAGTGGTGCGATGCAGTAAAGGAAATTCTGGAAGTCCTTGATAAGCTGTTCATCGGGAAGTACTCCTCCATCCCCAAAGGTCTACCCGAAGACTTTAGATTGGATTGATTGGTCGTTTCTTACGACTTTGAATCAAATCTGCCCCTGTTTCTTTCTAAAATTCCTGGCATAAATTATTGGGTGGATTACAAAGGAGGCATACTTCAAATAAATCCATGTCCGATATCATTATCGGAAATGTAATGCAGTCCCCTCTCAAAAGCCTTGACTATTTCCAGAAATCGTACGATATCCGGGTTAGACAATTAAAAGAAGAGCAGGCGAAAGGGACAAAAATTGTCGGGACGTTCTGTCTTTTTGTCCCCGATGAGATTATCTTTGCAGCGGGCGCCGACCGGATCGTGCTCTGTGGGGGGAAAACTGATACAATTGCCCGAGCAGAACAATCATTGCCGAGGAATATCTGCCCGTTGATCAAATCATCGTTTGGAGCGATAGTCGATGCCTGTTGCAATGGTAGCCTCTCCTGTCCACACGTCCAGCTTGTGGACGTCATCGTTGCGGAAGCGACCTGCGACGGAAAGAAGAAGATGTACGAGCTCCTTCCCGGGTATCTTCCCACGTATGTGCTGGACCTCCCACAGAAACCTGGAAGTCCTGAAGCCATTACCTACTTCCTCTCCGAATTGCGCAAGTTTGGAAAATACCTGGAGGATCTGACCGGGAACACCATTCGTGAAGAGGAATTGAAGGAGCAGATCAGTTCGTCGAACGAGACACGAAGACTTCTTCACCGGCTTTTTGATTTGAGGAGACAAAACCCCCCACCGGTTACCGGGTCCGAGATCTTACGGGTAATGCAGAAGCAGTCTTTCCTCTCTCCGGATCAGTTCAGGGAAGGGATTCGCCAGCTTTGTGATGAGGTGGAGCATCGGAGTCCACCGTCCGGGTCCGGGCCCCGGATTATGATATCGGGATGTCCGATGTCCGCAGGAAACACAAAGATATCTGACATCGTAGAGCAAAAGGGAGGGGTAATCGTGGTGGAAGAGAGTTGCACGGGGACAAGATCGTTCTGGGAGCTTGTTGATGAGAATAAAGAGCCCTGGACGGCACTCGCTGAACGGTACCTTAAGATTCCCTGTGCCTGCATGACCCCAAATGACCTGCGGATTTCCCGGGTTGTTGACCTGGCCAAACGCTTTCATGTCGATGGAGTGGTGTACTACACCCTTTCGTTCTGCCACGGCTATAATATCGAACGACTTCTGGTGCAAAAGGCCCTGAAAAAAGAGAATGTTCCATTGCTCGCTATCGAATCAGATTACGGCGACTCTGATATTGAGCAGATTGGTGTCCGCATCGATGCGTTCCTGGAGATGGTCTCGTGATTACTGCGGGGATCGATGCCGGTGCTGCCACGACGAAGGTGGTGCTTATGAGAGATCGGGAGATCGTTGGATACCGGATTTTCGGTACCGCTTTCGATTTTCTCACCACCGCTGAGAAGATCTATAACGAGGTACTCCTTGCTTCACATATTGATAAGGGCGACGTTGATACGGTATATGCAACAGGATACGGAAGAAACTCGATTTCCTTTGCAGATGCAGGAATCAGTGAGATAACCGCCCATGCAAGGGGGGTTTATTTTCTCTTCCCGGAGGTTAGGGGTATTATCGATGTTGGTGGCCAGGACTCAAAGATTATTGTTGTCGAGGATGGTTGCGTCACTGACTTTCTTATGAATGATAAGTGCGCCGCAGGAACCGGAAAATTTCTCGAATATACGGCAAAAGCACTGGAAGTCCCTATTGATGAGCTGGGGAACCTCGCACTATTATCCAGCTATCCGGCAGGTATTACGAGTATGTGCACGGTTTTCGCGGAATCTGAAGTGATCTCACTCCGGGCCAGAGGAATCGGGAAGGCGGATATTGCGGCCGGCCTTATTTCAAGTGTTGCCCAGAGAATTGTTGTGATGGCAAAACGTATGGCACTCACGGATCAGATCGCGTTTGTCGGTGGTGTGGCGAAAAACGGCGGAATAAAGGTTGCCCTCGAGAAGGAACTGGGGGTTACCCTTTTCGTCCCGTTTGAGCCCCAGATAACCGGCGCCCTGGGTGCTGCGATCTCTCCCGCATTGATATCACGATATTAGGTTCATCGCCGCCATTAGTTGATTCGTGGCGACCATATTGCTCTGGTATCCGAGGTTCGCCTGGTTATATGCATTATTTGCACTGTCCCATTCGCGTCCAAGTGCATAGTCGGATGATGAGATATACGTTACAGTGTTCCTTTGAATCGCATTCAACGTTGAAATCAATGTATTCAGGGTTGCTACCTGTTGGGGTGGGGCTGTTTTCAGAGCATTGGAATAGTCAGCCTGGGCACCAACATAGAGGTTTTCTGCCAGGGTGAAATTCTGTTTGGCATTAAATACGGCAGTGGTCTCACTATTGTAATTAGACCTGATGGCAAGCGCGGGAACCATCAGAGCTTTTCCGTTATCTATCGCTTTCCTTGCACGGCTCACTTTATCGGTACCGGACTGGATGTAATCCAGGTATGCATATGCGGAAGTGGGTACTGGCGTGATTACCGTCGGTGCGGCGGTTGGCTGGACTATTTCCGGGGTAGGTTGCGGAGTTGGCTGGACTGCGGGCTGGGATAACGGTAATGCCCGGGTATATACGGCGTATGCGAAGACGAGCGCTACCAGGCAGACAGCGATGACGACGACAATAGTTATTATCAAATTTTGTGATAGTTTCATAATAAATAAATATTTATACTACTTCTTTAACCTTTTGCAAAAATTGAATTCGTAAACGGTGAATTATCATACCCTCTTCCAAAATGAGGATTTTTTAATCCCTTTGCATGAATGGTGCCCCACTTATGCGATGGGATTTATTTTGGTATACTGGTAACATGGCACAATGGCGCCACCTTAAAAATATGGAGGCCCTGGAAAAAATCTCCTGCAAATGTCGCAGTTTGTTAAAGACCGGATCCCTGTTTTTTGCCTGGTACGGGGATCAGATCACCATTATTTTTATCCCGGGAATCGTTATGGATACTATGCGCTCCCAGGTATTTTTCCTGATTTTTGCTCTCCTGTTCGTTTCAGTACTGGCAGCTGGCTGCATTAACCAGGTACCCGGGGATGTAACGTATCAATCCGGCTCCTTAACATTCACGATTAAGAGCGAAGAGCCTATCCCTGACGGTGTGCTTGAAGTCGCCGTCTTTCGGTTAAAAGACTTCAACCAGGTCGAACTATTCAGAAATGCAGATAATTTCCCGCTTAAGGCTGGAGATAACGTATTTACCCTGCCGATCGTACTCCAAAAGGGAAATTACCGGTGTTTCATCTATATCAGATCAGGGACAAACCGCTACCCGGTGGTGATCCGAAATTTTGAAATCTGACCTTCAATCTCTAATTAAAGCCGCAAGAGGTCTTAGCCCTGCGGATACGGTCATCAGGAACGCGGAACTCTATGACCCGTTTACCTGCAGTTGGGACCTTGTGGATTTCGCAATAAAAGATGGAATCGTGCTTGGAACAGGTAATTATTCCGGTCTTTGTGAGATCGATTGCAAAGGGGCACGGGTCGTTCCGGGATTAATTGATTCCCATGTCCATATTGAGAGTTCCCTGCTTTGCCCCGCAGAATATGCCCGTCTCGTTGCCTGTCACGGAACTTCGACGGTAATCGCGGACCCCCACGAGATCGCAAACGTGCTAGGTAAAGAAGGGATCGAATATATGCTCCGGGTGTCACAAAACACCGGGATTGATTTTTTTTATATGCTGCCATCCTGTGTTCCATCGACTCCTGTTGATCTTGGGGGTGCTACACTTGAGGCATCGGACCTTGCCTTGTTCTCCGGCAGAGACAATGTATTAGGATTGGGTGAAATGATGAATGTACCGGGTGTCCTGTCGGGTGATGCCGGAATAATTGATAAACTTGGGATATTTCCGTTGGTTGACGGGCATGCCCCAATGCTTGCCGGCAATGATTTAAATGCCTACATCCTCGCAGGACCCGTTAGTGATCATGAATGTTCAGCAGCAGCCGAAGCCCGTGAAAAGCTATCAAAGGGGATGTACATTTACCTTCGCGAAGGCTCAACCGAGAAGAATATCAAGGCGCTACTGCCGGTTGTCACCCCTTGTACGGTTTCACGGTGCTCTTTCTCCACTGATGACCGTCATGCGGATACACTGATGGACCAGGGACATATCGATGGGGTAATCCGCACTGCCGTGTCGGAAGGACTGGAACTTGAACTCGCACTCAGGATGGCTACCTTATCAGCTGCCGAGAGGTTCGGGCTACATGACCGTGGAGCTATATCTCCTGGCAGGATCGCCGATTTTTCCATCGTAGACACGAAGGAAGAATTTTCTGTGAAAAAGACATTCCGGCGTGGAAACGAGATCACGGGCGTGTCCGTTCCAATGACCCCTCCCGTGTCTCCGAATATGCATGCAACCGTACCCAGGCTTGCAGACTTCGTCCTTACTGGGAACGGGCTTGCACGAGTAATCGGTATAGTCCCCGGTCAGATTATAACCCAGGAATTGCATTTTGAGATACAAAGTACAGAATTACCAGATCTTGAGCAGGATATTATGAAAATCTCTGTTTGCAGTCGTTATTGTCCCGGGCTGCATGCGACAGGTCTGGCACATGGATTTTCGTTTGATCATGGCGCCATCGCAAGCAGCGTATCGCATGATGCCCATAATATTATTGCAGCAGGAACAAGCGATGAAGAAATTCAAAAAGCGATAGCGGCCGTACTCAGGCATAACGGTGGACTGGCAGTGGTGACGGGTAATGATGTAATAGTGTTACCACTAGAAAATGCCGGGCTTATGTCAGTCCGACCATATGAAGCGGTGGTTGAACAGCTGAACCTGCTCCATTCAGTGACTCAAAGGATGGGTGGGATACATGACCCGTTCATGTACCTCTCATTTCTGTGTCTGCCTGTTATTCCACAACTCCGCCTGACAGCACGTGGACTATTTTCTGTTGAGAAATTTGAACATATCCCGTTGTTTATTAACTAAGCAAAAATATCCTTTTTCTATAAAATATCTGGAACGGGACTTTCGGGGTGCCGTTCGTTGGGAAGCAGTGATAACCAGAAAAAATTAATAATTGACACGAGATAAAAGCACACGAAAATACGCTGAACGATATGGCCCGCTGGTTGGTTGATGCCGGGAGTATCAGCCGGTGTTTCATATCTTAAGAGTATCAGCATTACGATATGATGATACCAGTCAACCGGGCCATATCAGTTTCAGTACATTCTTTGTCTCCTTCAGATAATATAACGTTTTCGCTTGCTTCATTGCAGATTCGTCCGGTACCAGGTTCATGTCCTCACAAAAAGGTGAATTTAGCACTATTACCGATGTACAACTGTTGAATTGACCTGACTAAATCTGCAATCGCGCCATTCGACTGTGCCAGGGAATATGAATTACTATAAGGCTCGGTAACAATTTACATCAGGAGGGGGATCATCCCATGGGACGATTAGGGACAAAGACGCTGCGGGATGGAGAGATATGATATCAGTCCTATTTGTTGACGATGAACCAGCCCTGCTGGAGATCACACGAATGTATCTTGAGAAATCAGGATCAATCACCGTGGAAACCAGCAGGTCTGCGCTCGAAGCGCTCGGGATATTAAAAAATCGGCAGTTCGACGTCATTGTGTCAGATTACGAGATGCCGCTGGTGGATGGGATCATGTTTCTCAAGATTCTCCGGACTGAAGGAAATAATACCCCATTCCTGATATTTACCGGGAAAGGACGGGAACATGTTGTTATCGATGCGCTCAATAATGGGGCTGATTATTACCTGCAGAAAGGGGGAGACCCGAAAGCACAGTTCACCGAACTTTCCCATATGATCGAACAGGCATTCCAGCGGCGTCATATGGAAAAGAACCTGCAGGCTTCCGAGAAGTTACTCGTCGAGATAATAAATTTCCTGCCTGACGCAACATTTGCAATTGATATTAGTGGGATGGTAATCTCATGGAACAAGGCCATGGAGGTGATGACCGGTGTACAGGCAGAAGCGATCATGGGTAAAGGGAATTATGAGTATTCGCTTCCCTTTTACGGTGCACGGCGTCCGATTCTTATTGACCTGATCACAAAACCTGATAGTGAAGTCCAGCGGAAATACTATTCAATCATTAAACATGAAGGCGATATGCTGATAGCCGAGACCGAAAAAGCAACGCCGAAGGGAAAGTCTTCGGTTCTCTGGGCCAAGGCAACACCACTCTACAATCCTAAGGGAGAGATCATCGGAGCGATAGAATCGATCAGGGACATTACTGAATATCGGAAGCCTGGTAAGCCCGCCCCTGACATGGTCCCGGTGGAAGTTACACCGGAAAAGGTGGTAAATAATGGGGATGCTGCCACCCCTGGGTTATTTGACCGGATGTTTGGGAAAACTGCGAATTCCTGGTACCATAAGGGTGTTGACCTCTACTACAAGCAGGGAAAATTCCAGGAAGCTCTCCAGGCTTTTGATCGGGTACTTGAGATTGAGCCTGGCCATGCCGGTGCGTGGAATGGACGAGGTATATGCCTGAAAGAACTAGGTAGGTACGAAGAGGCAATACAGTGCTTTAACAAAGTTATTGCAATAAACCCTGGTGATGAGGAAGTCTATTATAACAGGGGTGAGTCACTCGAAAAACTTGGCAAGAACAACGGAGACTTAAAATTATTTGAAGAGGCAATAAAAAGTTTCGATTCTGTGCTGAAACAAAATCCCTACCATGTGTCTGCATGGAATTACCGTGGGGTCTGTCTCAAGGAACTGGGGAAGTATGAAGCAGCCAAGCGCTGTTTTGACCACGCACAACTCCTGATCCGCCAGGGCCAGAATAAATACAGTAGGCGGTAGTACTTTTTTTAGGAGTGAGATTTTGGTATAATCGAAAGAATCTGGAATTTCTATTTCTCTCTGGGAACCGGTAATCAATTCAACTTTTTTCAGTACAACTGCCGGGTATGTTTTCACACTGCTGTTGGGACGGACCTTTCGTTATAATTTTTATTATATCAACATGCACGGGTATCCCAGAAAATCTGCATGCTTTTTAAAATATATTGCTTTTAATATAATATAAAATTTTGCAGACCTGAATTTTTTGTTTATCCCCATGGCGGGTGTAACAGGAGAATAAGTACGGGTTGGTGCAGGATATAGATGGCGAGTGAGTGTCTCCCGAGGAATGCAAATGCGGTTCCTGGAAATTCTTGCAACTTTCCATACTGTGTGAATTCCGGGAGCGAGTAACCCCGTTTACCTCCCGGGTAGAGTAGTTCCCCCAGGAATATTCCAATGAGTACGAGCCCGAACCAGGGGAAGATGGGAGTATAATCCACACTGTAAAATGAGACAGGATGTACCCCCAGCGGGAGTAGGAGGGATGGCCCCCTGACTGCCTGGAGCAGGATTCCCACAACGATGAACACGATACCGCCAAATAACGATAACAACCTGCGGTGGAAAAAAAACGGGGCGATGATGATGGAGATACCGATCAGGTGCAAAATTCCAAAAATAATGTAGCCTTCTCCGAGATACCACCAGGTAACGACTGTAATCAGGGCTGCAATGAGCAGGATGAATATGCCTCTCTTCAGAAATTTCAGGAATAGACTTCGCCCGTCCATCGCAACTTCAGCCCTGGCAGCGCTGATCGTGAATGAAACTCCTACGAGCAGCAGGAACAGAGATGCCGTCACCATCGCAAAAATTTTCCAGAATCCTGAAGTGACGTCAACCGGATAGATGTTAAAGAAGTACACATCGAAGAGAACGTGGTAGAGGACCATCATGATCACCGCAAGACCCCTCATCTGGTCTATTTCAAAAAAACGTTCCTGGATTGTGGTCATTGAATGTGGTTCCCTGGAAGATGATGTACCGGTGTCATTTTTGACATTCCTGGTTTGCATATAAATGATGGTGATACGTATTTAATCAGATTTGCAATTAAGCAGTGCGATGCAATGAATAAGTCATTCCATCATATCCTGGTGGTAACAATCGGAGGTCCGAGACCAAAAAGTCCCAGGTCACGAAAAATACCCTGTTCCATCGTTGTTGATCTCCTGGAAATTAGGGAGGAAAATAGAATTCGGATGCCTTACGGCTCTCTTCTTTTCATGTCCTTTGCCCGCTTCATCAACGCGAGGATTCCGGCTAGTATGGCTGTGGGTGCAGGGGGATTTCCTGGTATCTTCAGGTCTACAGGAAATATCTTTTCAGCGCCACCCAGGACCGCATACGTACCGGCATATATCCCGCCATTACACGCATCATCACCGACTGCCACCACGAATTTTGGTGCGGGCATTGCATCATATGTCTTTCTCGCTGCAGTCGCCATATTATGTGTTATTGCACCGGTGACCATCAGTACGTCTGCATGCCGGGGAGAGGCAACAAAGGTAATACCAAACCGTTCCACATCATAGAATGGATTGTTGAGATTGTTGATCTCGATCTCGGTGGCATTATCGCTCCCGGTATCCAGCTCGCGAATGGCAAGGCTGCGGCCGAAGACCGCATTAATATCCCCCTTAATTTTAAGGCCTATTGCCTCCAGGTTTTCATCATGTACCGGGTAGTCTTCTGTTACTTTCTTCTTCAGCAGGCAGGTTAGCGCATTTACCATTCTTCTCTCTCCTCACAAATCCGTTCCCGCATACGAGAGGT
>JAPKXR010000250.1 GCA_026394715.1 Methanomicrobiales archaeon
CACCGGGTGCATGTTCCGTTCCGGCAGCTACGATATCCGGCCCGGTGAGCGGTTTTCCAGCCCCTCCATTAACCGGCGCTACATTGTCAGCCACCTGCCCGATATCAGTTCCGAACAAGACCTCCTGTACATCTGAAACAGAGGCAGCAGTTTTTAGCGCATCGATCCCGGCGTCGCTCCTGATAACCAGCCTGATTGTGCCATCAAATGCCCCGTCCTCAACAATTTCCCGGTCGGGTAGACACTGGATAATTGTCCCGAACTGATCGAGGTTCTGGAGGAGGAGCATCCCCCTCAGGTTCCGGCTGTCACAATCATCCCGGAGCCTTATCAACATCTGAAACTGTCCTTCCGCTTCCTCAAGCAAGGCTTCAGCACCGGTTTCCCGGGAGGCGGTTGACATGGTTCCCGGTTGCAGGGAGCCTGCATTCATACCACCTCCGGTATGCTGATCTGCTTTCCAGTCAAGGAGAGACTGTAAACGCTCTTCGAGGTGATCGATTGTCCCGGGCCCGTCGGACTCAATATCATCGAGCATCAGTTCAATATCATCTGATGCGGCGAGGAGGAGGTCAACCAGGTCCTGGTGGACTTCAAGCAGGCCACTCCTGATAAGCTGGAACACATCCTCCATCGCGTGACAGACCCGTTCCATATGTTTGAACCCCATCGTTGCGGACATGCCTTTGAGAGAGTGCGCAGACCGGAATATTTCGGCAATGGCGGCTTCATCGGGTCCGTTCTCGAGGACGAGGAGATTTTTAACAATATTTTCATGATTCTCCCTCGATTCCGCGATGTACAGTGCCCGGTACATATCCATTTCAGACATCTTATCCACCCATGGACCTGACAGCCCGTGAAATCTCGGTGCCCATCGAACGGAGCGGTACTACTGAGTCAACGCAGTTTAGTTTGAGGGCTGCCCTGGCCATCCCGTACACAAGACAGTCAGATTCGCGTACGACCATGGTTGTCCCGCCATGCTGTTTTACGGCAAGCGTACCGTCTCCCCCATCACTTCCCATCCCTGATAAAATCGTTGAAACAGTAAGGGGGCCAAACGCACTGGCTGCCGAGGAAAAGGTCTTGTTGACCGCAGGCCGTACACTGTGTTCCGGTGGCGCCCGTGAATGAATAATCCTCCCCCCTTTTACTCCGGATTGAGAGATCATACTGGAAATAACCGTATGGTATCCTGCCATTGATACATACACCTGGCCACTATTGAGAACATCACCGTTTTCGGTCTCTTTTACCGGCATTGGGGAGATCCGGTTGAGGCGTGCGGCAAGGGCTGCCGTGAACCCTCCTTCTGGCATGTGCTGGGTGATCACGACGGCAACAGGCAAAGTCGTCGTGAACGATGATAAAAGGACATCAAGCATCGGGGGACCACCGGCCGAGGAACCGACCAGCACGATTTTATCAGCCATTTCTATAGAGGGTCCGGTTTTTCTTGAGACATAGGCAATATTCACCAGGTTTTTTACCTTGGTTACCAGTTCCTGCGATATTCCTCGTATGCGCGCCAGGTCCTTTGGTTTTAACATAAAGTCGTCTGCACCGTATGCCATCGCCTTTTTTGTCATCAGGGCACCCTGGGAGGTGAGCGAGCTGAGCATCAGTGTTTTTGGCTGGTGTGCCATTGTTGCTTTGCGCTTGAGCACTTCGATACCATCCATCTTCGGCATCTCAATGTCCAGCGTGATGACATCCGGCCTGAGCTCATCGATCTTTATCAGCCCGTCTTCACCATTTGTGGCTACCCCGACAACCTCGATTTCGGGGTCTTTTCGGAGCATGTCAGTGATGATCGTACGCATGAAGAGCGAATCGTCAATCACCAGAACACGGATCATCGTCACGATCCAAGCACGTTTTTTATCTCTTCGAGCACTTTGGGTGCCTGGAACGGTTTTACCACATATCCTCGCGCACCACTCTTTATCGCAAGTTTCACCATCTGCTCCTGTCCGACGGCCGTACACATGATGACCTTTGCATTCGGGTCAAAGGCCTTTATTCCCTTTAACGCCTCGATCCCGTTCAATTTCGGCATTACTACGTCCATGGTAACGAGGTCAGGTTTCAACTCCTTGTACTTCTCGATAGCTTCGTCCCCGTCACCAGCTTCACCAGCGATCGAATGCCCGCCGGAAAACAGGATGTTTTTAAGAAGTGTCCTCATAAAAAGTGTATCATCAACGATTAGAATTCTCCCCATATGTAATCAGGTTATCTTTGTCCGGCACTTATATGTACTTAATGCTGTCCGGTCGTGCGAAATTTTCGTTTACGGAGTGGGAGGTTTTACCGCATCCGAGATGAACCGGACCCCTTTGGGGGTGAGCTGGACTTCTCTCCTGATAAACAGCACTTCGACCAGCCCCAGTTTTAGGAGTTTTTCGAGTATCTGGTCGAGTTCTTTATGGGGGATATTTAGCATATTTTCAATTGCATGAGAGTCCATCCCGCTATACACAAGCATTCCCACCTGCGCTGCAACCGGATCAAGTTCATCTCCCTTCATGTCCATCTCTTTTGTTGCATCTTTCAAAAAGTTAAGGAGGACCTGGAGTGTTGAAAGCGGGCAAAGGACGAAACTTGTTACTACTTCCCCGATTTCGAGGTGGTCGATTTTAATAACGTCCACCTGTTTATTCTGGAGGTCACGCTGTGTCATTTCAATGCCGGCAACTTCGGCTATCGGGACACAGACCTGCTTGTTCTGGCTTACAAACCAGATACCGGTTTTCAGTACTGCAACAGCTCCTTTCTCCCATTGTGCATCGGTGACCATCACACCCCCCCGTACTGCCGGGGACATGAAATATGCACTCAGTCGGTACGCGCTGCAGGACATGATGATCATCCGTTTTAAGACCTGCAATGCCTTTGGGACCGTAGCAATACGATAAATTCGTTCAGGGGTCCCTTTTACCGTGAGAAGAAGGACACTTCTCCTCTCTTCAAGGTTGATAATCGACTTAAAAGTAATATCCGTGTTGACGGGGTCCCGAATGGAAAGCTGGTCCTGGGTAATCTCAATCTTCGAGACCACCCATTTCCCATCTTTTTCAATCTTTACTGGTATTTCAGCCATATCAGCACTTATCCCGGATATTCACTTGCCACTTATCTCTTTACTTTCGTCATACTTAATATCCCTTCCAGTTCTTTCTGGAGATCTGCGGCCGGGACTTTCACATCTTTCAAATCCCGGAGCAAGGGGGCATTATCATCTTTTTTTACTGCTGACACATCTGTTTTAAGGGAGGCCATCAGGTCGTCATCCAGACCTTTCCCCGTAGAGAGTGCCATCATTGAGTCTCCCATATCTTTCGATGGATCCGTGGCAATTATCTTGTTCGAAGGAGCTGAGGCAAACGGAGACCCCCCCATCGGTACAGAAGATGATGACGAAGGGATATTTGCTGAGACAGGGGGGCTTTTTGCTGGGGAAGGTGCAGGTCGGGATTCCGGTTTACCCGGTACATTGGGACCCCCTAGTTCCTGGTCAAGATCAATACTGTCGATATCGAGGTCCTCAAGACCACCAAGACCCATATCATTTGAAATTGCGCCCATTCCCCCTTCTTCTTCCTCGTCCAGGTCCCCCTGGTTCGCAGCAAGTATGGATACCACTTCATCGTTTTCAGAATCATCATCAATGATAATTCCTTCATCTATACCCAGCGCGGTATCAAGGTTTGATATGTCCTCACCGAACACTCCCGACATATCTAGACCAAGGTCTAGGTCTTCGAGTCCAGAAATGTCCCCAAAATCTTCATCAGGTCCTGTTTTATCGAGTAATTCTGTGTCAAGCTGTTTTTTTACGAGGCTCGAGAAGGGATCGGGAACGGTCTTTTTTCCCGAAGGGACAATTTCGTGGTCTGCATCATTAAAAGACCCGATACCAGGTGCCCGGCCCTGGACGGACTGGTCGAGCATCTGGTCAAGTTTCTGTTTCTGCTGCTTTTTGGCGGTT
>JAPKXR010000196.1 GCA_026394715.1 Methanomicrobiales archaeon
CTTCATGGGTATACCCATTCACCGAGGCAGGATCAATCCGCCGCGAAGAAAGCATGGCATCGAAAAGCATCCGGTATGCTGAATCCTTTCTTGTGTTGACCCACCGCACGTTAACCAAATCATCCGGATCCAGTTCAACCCGCGATGCAATTCCCGTCTCAATTGTCGCAATGTGGATAAGTACAAGCCCTTCTTTGGGCAGGTGCTGCACGAGAAAAGGACAATCGGGAAGCAGGGAAAATACCGGGAGGCTCATCAGGGCAGCATGGCAGGCGTTCTTCTGAAGGGCTAAGAGCGCCCCCATATTTCCAACTTCAGTTGCCTGGATGAATAATCCTCTATTATGGACAAAATTTGCCAGATCTTTTAGTGAGGGATCCAGAGAACCCGGTACGATAAGGGTCCGTTCAACCCTGCCTGGATCGGTTGTAAGTATAATATCGACTTCAGAATCCCGCTCATATCCTTCAAGGGGTGCAGATATATGGATGAACCCGTTTGCCCTGATCGTCGCCATCTGGACGCTGGATCCTTTTTTGTGGGGAACACACCAGCATGTCTGCCCTACACGACCTGCATATACGGGGATAAAATCATCGAACCCAAGATCCGAATTGATTGCACAAGAGAGCTTTGCTCGTAATGTATAGCGTTGTACCGGGGCAAGTCCCCAGCTTTCCAGAAGAGGTACTACAAATTCACGGAGGATCGTCTGGGCAGCCAACGGATACCCGGGAAGACCAAGAACGGGTTTACCCTTAATTCTGCCCAACATGACCGGTTTGCCCGGGCGTATCGCGACGCCATGGAAGAGAAGTTCTCCCAGCGAGCTGATGACTCCGGCTGTGAAATCCCGTGTACCTGCCGAAGAGCCGGCAGAGATGAGAACCAGATCGTTTTCTGAGACCGCAAACTGAAGTGCATCGGAGATCAGGTCAGGGTCGTCGCGCACGATTGGATAGCGGATACAGCTTGCGCCCATTCCCTCCAACAGCACCTGTGCCATGACCGTGTTGCTCTCAACGACCTGACCCGGCAATGGGCGAACACCGAGAGGGACAAGCTCGCTTCCCGTGGGCATAATCCCGACATGCACTCCTTTGACATCGATGTCAGTGATGCCATATGTTGCAAGAGCCCCGATATCAAACGGTCGGATCAGGTGCCCGGTAGGAAGCACCATCTGGTTCGCTCGTATATCTTCTCCTGCCGGACGAATGTACTGACCCGAAAACGCCGGTTTCCGTATCTGGAAAGTATCTTCACACTTCCATGTATCCTCGATCATAATGACCGCATCAAACGTATTGGGGACAATATTGCCCGTATTGACACGGGAGAATTGCATTAAGGTCAGAGGAGCTTGATCGCTTGCTCCAATAGTATCGCTGCTTCTTACTGCTATACCGTCCATAGCCGCAAGGTTCGCTTCGGGAACCGAGTATCGGGCGTATAACGGAACTGCAACCACCCGACCGACAGACTGTGTGAGGGGAATTGTTTCCCTCCGTTCCGGTACCGTAAAGGATGTTTTCAGGACAGCCAGGGCATCATCCAGTGAAGTTAGTGAGAGGTACCGTTTTGCCATGCCGAGATCCCCAAAAGGTCAACCATTGCTAATAATCATACGGGAATTATTCTGCATCTCCCCGATAGCGGTGAATTATCCGGTCTAGCATGGAACTTCTTATGATTTAACAATTTACATTTACAATACTAGAGAATAAAGTTATTTTACTGAATGCTGGTGGAATGATGGCTTGATTCACCTATAAAATATCCAGGGTGTTCCGCAAAATGCGAAAAAAAATCAAGATTTGACAACCCCTTCTTCACATTCATTTGGTAATGTCAATCAAATTCAATTATCGAAATAATTGAACTCGTAACTCCTAATCCATGCACAGCAGGTAAAATATAATTATTTAACAATAACTATTAATAAACATAAAATCTAAAACTTATTGCCCATCCGGGCGACATATTCCGTACTTTATCCATGATTCGAACCTTGGACCTCGAACAAGTGGATGTAGGTGTCATTATGTGTATAGTTGCCACTGTATACCAGCTATGAGGAGGGTAACGGAAACCCTTCCTCCATTCACATTCCCGCCACTCAGATCTCTCGTCAATATCTCTTCTGCAACATACATATGACAGGACTTTCACAGGTGGATTGCCTTGGAAGCGGGAGATCATCACCTGGATGTGGGATGTTGAGATTGAAAACCCGGGACTTGAAAAGATAAAAAAGGACGTCAAACCATCCAAGACAGGGTGTTTTGATCAATAGGAGTAGTAAGACCCCATGTAAAACCGTGACCGGCTAAAAGCACGGCATTTATTTCTTTAAACAACAAAATTAAAATCCGAAAATGCAAGATAGAACCACCTGCCCGTTCTGTTCGCCATACGCTGATGACATCATCGCTAAGAACACCTTGTGCTATGCCCGCTGGGACCGGTTCCCGGTCTCAAAAGGGCACCTGCTGATTATGCCGTTCCGGCACACACCGGATTATTTTTCCCTGACTGCTGAAGAGAAGGCGGCAATAGCAGAGATTACCGAAGAATGCAGGACAATCATCGACGCAAATTTTATGCCGGACGGGTATAATATC
>JAPKXR010000335.1 GCA_026394715.1 Methanomicrobiales archaeon
TTTGGCGCTTGTCGAATCTCCGCTTTCCTGGTTATCGATCCTGCATCACCTGTTTTATGATCAGGGAATCGGCTCTTCCTTTGTGCCTTCCTCGCTCCTTTCCTATGATCTGCCGGATCTCCTGGGACTTCTCGCTCCCCGCCCCTGCATGCTTGTGGATGCTCTGGGCGGCGACGGGAAGCCTGCTTCCACGGAGCTAAGTAACCGGGTGACCGGGATGGTGAAATCTTTCTATGGACAGAATGCGGATGTCCTGACTGCGGAGAATACCGATTCTCAAAATCAGTTGACGGGTTTTATTCTGCGCTGGCTGAAGAGATATAACGCTGCGCCGTGAACCTTCAAAGAGACATATGAAAACAGAATCCAGGAGTCAGAATCCTGTTAACTCGAATTATGCATATAAAAGGGATTTTTGTCTTTGTGAGCGTTAAAACTACAGCCCCCTAAATCCCCCAAAGGGGGACTTAAAAGACTGCAAGGCAAGGCTTAATTGGTTTTTTTAAAAAAGTTACACTTTCGCATTTTCATTTTTACTGCAAAAGTCCCCCTTTGGGGGATTTAGGGAGCTGCCTTCCAAAATTAATAATAAGTATTTGTTTAAAAAAGAGTTAAAAAAATGTCATAGCAAGTTTGTGAATAATTAGGGTTAATCGTAATACTGTTCACTTTACGATGATAATGTATTATATTACCCTCCAGAAAGGAGGGTAATGCAATGGCGCGAACGGTTGCAGAATTGCCCAAAGGGGCGCGAATCACAGATTATATCAGTTTAGGTGTAGTAAGCAAGACCTTTCCATTGAGTACCATAAATACCATTTTAAGTCGAATGGAAAAAACCAGCAAAAGACAGCGTGAATTACCGGCGCATGTCGTTATTTATTATGTTATTGCGTTAGCGCTCTACATGCAAGTTTCCTATCGTGAGGTGCTCCGGTGTCTGTTGGAAGGGCTTCAATGGTTGAAGAAGCCTGGGGAAAAAATTCACGTGACCGGGAAGTCTGGGATTTCCCAGGCGCGCACTCGTCTGGGATGGGAACCTATAGAAGCCCTTCATGATGAAATTGTACAACCGATTGCCAAAGAAAGAACCAAAGGTGCATGGTTCCGCAGTTGGCGTTTGGTAAGTCTGGACGGCAGCACACTGGATGTAGCGGACACGGGGGAGAACAGAGAAACATATGAGTATCCGGGTGCGAGCCGGGGAAAAAGCGCCTACCCGCAGGTACGCTTTGTTTCTTTGGTTGAGAACGGGACTCATGTTTTGTTTGGGAGCCGTATGGGACCGTACTCTATGGGTGAAATTACTCTGGCAAAAAGTGCTGTAAAGAATCTTACACCAGGAATGCTGTGTCTTGCCGACCGATGTTTCCTCGGTTTTGAGTTGTGGGAGCAGGCCCGGGCGACAGGGGCCGACCTGGTGTGGCGCGGCAAGAAAAATCTTCGGTTGCCTTGTATCGAGCGTTTTGCGGATGGATCGTTTCTGAGTGTCATCTATCCCTCTCTGCGTGATCGACGGAAGAAAACAAATGGAGTCGAGGTTCGGGTGATAGAATACATCCTGGAAGACGTTCCGGGAGCGGAACCATTCTACCGTTTGCTCACCACGATTCTTAATCCCGAGCAAGCGCCGGCTCAAGAACTGGCCGTATTGTTCCATGAACGATGGGAAATCGAGACCGCTCTTGATGAACTGAAAACTCACCTGCGTGGTTCTCAAATCGTCCTGCGGAGCAAGACTCCCGCATTGGTCAAGCAAGAGTTTTATGGGTTGATGCTGGCTCATTATTCCATCCGTGGTTTGATGCATGAAGCGGCGTTGAAAGATGAAGTCGATCCGGATACCCTCTCGTTTACCCATACCGTCAGGGTTATCCGCCGTAAATTACCGCATTTCGTTTCTATTCCCCCCTATGGAAAGAGGGACGTTTCATGAGTCAGTACTCGATGAAATCCTGGAAGATCGCGTCGTATCGAGTCGTGGTAGACGTAATCATCGAGGCGTGAAAAGGAAAATGAGCAAGTATCCCATACGTCCGAGAAACAAACCAATGCAATTTCTTGAAAACATTGAAAATCATATTAAAATCCTTATATGAACAGTATTAGGGCTAATACGGACGCGAACATTATCATATAGTATACCCGGAAAGATTTTTTTCTTTTTCATCCTGTACATCCTTTAATCCCGGACATCCGCGGTTCAGACAATCATTATCTGTCTTTTTATGGAGGAAAAGTATGAAAAAAACGGCTTTCAGCCTGATAGTCGGTGCGGCGGCCTTGGCGTTTTTTACCCAGATGCTCTGGGCGGAACCTCCGGTAAAGAAATTTTTCCCCGCTGAGGGCGGCTCCAAACTGTATTCATCGGGAGTGATGGTGGGCAAAACCTATTTTGTGGCCGGCTCCGGTTCGGCGCTCCCGGCCGGGGGGCAGCCGGAGACCTTTCCCGACCAGGCGCGGCAGTGCTGGAAGAACATCGAGAGAACCCTGCAGATGGCCGGATTGGGTCTCGGGAATGTGGTGCAGTGCTGGATCATGCTCGATGACCTGAAGAATTACCAGG
>JAPKXR010000352.1 GCA_026394715.1 Methanomicrobiales archaeon
CCCCCAGTCCTTTGCCCCGCCGTCAGTAATCACCGATGAGAAAGGGGACATCGTGTACGTACACGGCGATACCGGGAAATACCTCCAGCCGGCTCAGGGGCAGGCGAGCATCAATATCATCGATATGGCACGCGATGGTCTGCAGATGGACTTACGATATGCCCTCCAGAACGCCATTACACAAAAGAAACAGATGGTTGCAAAAAACCTGCCGGTCAGGACGAACGGCGGTATTCACGGGGTTGACCTCACGGTACGCCCGTTAGCTGACCCGGAAGCAACACGGGATCTCCTGCTCATCAGTTTCCAGGACACGGATCTGCCACTAAAAGAGAAACGCACGCCATTGAAACGTGTGAGCACTAAAGGGGAAGCGAAACGCGTGGAGGAACTGGAGCAGGACCTTGCCTATACAAAAGAGAACCTGCAGGCAACGATCGAGGAGATGCAGGCAGCAAACGAAGAGCTCAAGTCAACGAACGAAGAACTCCAGTCCACGAACGAAGAACTCCAGTCCACTAACGAAGAACTCGAAACGTCAAAAGAGGAACTCCAGTCAGTCAATGAAGAGATCGTGACCGTAAACGCAGAACTGCAGGCAAAGATCGAGCAGCTCACCGGAGTCCAGAACGACATGAAAAACCTCCTGGAAAACGTCAATATCGGCACGATATTCTTAGATGACCGCCTCGCTATCAAGCGGTTCACCCGCGATGCGGCGAAAGTGTTCCCGCTTGCAGCATCGGACACAGGACGCCCGCTTGCCGATATCCGGTCACTGATACCGGATATTGACCTGATCCTCGATGCACAGGCAGTGCTGGACTCGCTCATCCCCCGGGAGAAACAGGTATGCACAACTAATAACGAGTGGTACCATGTCCGCATCATGCCGTACCGCACGGTCGAGAACGTGATCGATGGCGTGGTGCTGACGTTCACCGATATCACCGCATTAAAAGCGGTCGAATCTGAGGTTAGGATTGCCCGGGACTATGCCCAGAGCATCGTTGACACTGCCCGCGAACCACTGGTCGTTTTAAACGGAACCTTTGAGGTGGTCTCTGCGAGCCGGGCGTTCTACCAGACATTTAATGTGACGCCGGAAGAGACGCGGGGCAGGGTGCTCTACACGCTGGGCGACCGGCAGTGGGACATCCCGAAACTCCATGAACTGCTGGAGACCGTGCTGCCCAAAGACACGACTATTGAGAATTTTAAGGTTGATCACGATTTCCCCGGCATCGGACAGAGGACTATGCTCTTAAACGCCCGTCGGGTTCCCCGTGACGCGGGTACGACACAATTTATTCTCCTCGCTATTGAGGATGTCACCGCACAGCAGGGACTGGCACCGGATCGCGGACAGGAGAGTCCGGGCAGGAAGCGTGACTGATGGTAGCGAAGAAGTCGAAATCGCCGGAAAAGAAGGATGCGGGTATCACGCCCCCCACACATTCGTTACGGGACGACGCAGAGGAGCAGCTTGCACGCTCCCGGAAGGTTTCCTCAGACCTCGCGAAGCAGTCCCCGGAAGAACTCATTCATGAACTCCAGGTGCACCAGATCGAGCTTGAGACACAGGCAGAAGAACTCAGGAAGTCTCATCTTGAACTGGAAGAGTCATGGGATAAGTATCTTGACCTCTATGATTTTGCTCCGGTTGGCTATCTTACACTCAATGACAAGGCACTGATAACTGATGTGAACCTTGCCGGTGCGGCGCTCCTTTGTGTTGAGCGGAACAAACTGGTCGGGGCACCTTTCAGTAAATTTATTGCAGAAAAAGATGCCGATCAGTGGCACCGGTATTTCGTAAGTGTGCTGCGGGACGACAAGAAACTCGCCTCCACTCTTACGCTCATACGGGGTGACGGTTCGCTGCTTCCTGTCCGGGTGGAAAGCATCCGGCTTGCCGGCAGCAGCGAAGGAACAACAACTGTCCGGGTGGCAATCAGTGACATCACGGATATATGGCAG
>JAPKXR010000019.1 GCA_026394715.1 Methanomicrobiales archaeon
GGTCCTATCACCCGAACACGATGGGATAACCGTTTCCGACCCCCCATAAAACCGTTGATAACTTTTGGATCCAAAAAGCGCTATGTTGATCACTATGTTCTACAAGTCTTACGATTAAATGGATGTAACGTACCAGTATCTCACAGATTTTGCACATTTATATAAAGAAAATTTAAGGATTTAAAGGGTACTAAATATTATTCCGAAACGAGTTGGATTTGTATGTCATACAGCTCTAAGATCTTAATAACCTTGAAAGGGATAAGGAAAGAGCAAATTTTATCACTTATCCTACTTGTGATCCCAATTAATATTTATGTAATCGGTAGTTCTATTGGTTCTGGATTACAGACCCCGCTATTTAAATTTCAAATGACCGGTTATGGATCTTTTTTTATTCCGGTGACCAGTGATTTATATTATATCACATCAGGACATTACAAAGGCCAGACTGCGTTGTCAACATTATTAGGGGTCATCGGAGTATGTTTCCTGGTATCCGCAATTTTACTGCTGTTTCTTGAAATGGGGGCGTATGATGAAATCAAAAAAAGGGTTGGAATAATAATTATCATTGCCGGAAATTTGTTCCTCGGTTCTATAATTATCCAATATGGCCCCCTCTTTCACGGACCCGCAGGCATAGCGATTCCCATAGGGCTTCCCGTGCTGTTCGTGGTTGGCGGCTGGATGTATTGGGAGGGCTTAAAGGGTAAGGCCAGGGATGATCGGGTGCAGGGGATTGCCGGGGAAATTAGGTAAGACCCTGTGATCTCGCTTGCCCCGGTGAACCGTGCTGGCGGTTACCCCGATCAACTTTTGCGATCGTACTCTTTGGCCGTCGGCATTGCGATCCCCCGGGTTTTGCTTCCCCGATGCTGTTCGCAGTTGGCGGCTGGATGTACGGGGTAGGCCAAAGGTTGGTGGCCAAACGAGGTGGTAGGGGTGCTGGGAATTGCTGGAAGAAATTAGGTTAGGCCTTACGATCCAGCTTACCACGGTGAGCCGTAATCGCAATGGTCCATCCTTGATAGGCTTTACGATCACCACTCTGGCATGCATTAATGTTTGAGATGATCTCCGTTAGGTATCAAGGAGGTGTTTCTTTCACTGATGCGTGTGTGGGATAGGTTTTTAGCACACAAAGTTGATCTCAGGAGGATGAGGATTTATTATGAATGCGACATCCAAAAAAACGATTAACGGATCGGTTCAATCACAGTCACCGTCCATTAGACAAATAACGCACGCAAAGAAGATACCTGGTGATGATGGATTATTCGGACTCTTAAGTGACTGGAAGATTGACACCCAGTTATTGAAAGACGAACTCCGGGATTAACATGGTGGATGCGACGGCATCTTTTTTTGCTGATAGTTATGCAATTATTGAAATATTACGTGGAAATTTGGCATATCGCAGATATTCGTCCGCATATCTGGTTACGACTGAGTTTAACCTTTGCGAAGTTGCCTATGCAGTATTCAAGGATTTTCCTGAGGAATCCGAGTCTATCCTGTCCACAGTCCGCACGACCATCGAAGTGGTTCCCACGGGGAATGCAGATTACATAGTCTGTGCTGAGCTGAGATTGCAGAACAACCGATCCGGTAAAAAACTGTCAACAATTGACAGTCTTGGATATGCGGTTGCACAACGACTTGCGATCCAATTTCTGACCGGGGACCGGGAATTTTCAGACATGAAAAACGTCCGGTTCGTAAAATAACCGGAATCTTATAAGGATAAAATTCCCGTAGCTTGTGCGACGTAATAGCGATCTCGCTGTCTTGTCAACTCCTTCGATCCACCTCGTCACCCGTCGGCCTGGCGATCCCCCGGTTTTGCTTCCCCCGTGCTGTTCGCGGTTGGCGGCGGGATGTAAGGGGTGGGTGAAGTTTGGAGGCCCCGGCGAGGTCGCGGAGGTGCAGGGGATTGTGGGGATATTAGGTTAGGTCCTGCGATCCAGCTCGCCCCGGTGAGCCGTGCTGGCGATAGCACTCTCCGCATTAGTGCGATCACACTCATTTATGGTCGAATTACTTTTATTTCCGGGATCCGGAGAAAATCACTATCATATGTCACAATACTTGTGATCCCGTTTCTCAGGCAAAACGCTGCGATAAGTGCATCATTTGGCATGAGACGATATTTTCTGGCAATCTGTTCAATATATTGGATATCCTTGATATCATCGTGGATCTCTAAATTCTCGCATAATTCGTTGAGATTATGCAGAAAAAGATCTGCAAATTCATAACCATTGGATTTAATATACTCTCTCAATCTAATTGCTTCGGATCTTCCAAGTCTCGTCTGATGCAACCAATTTTAGGCCAACAAAAAATGACTCCTCGAATACGGCAGTTGTAATAATGGATGTATCAATTGACAAATCGAAAAATTCCCTGGATTCATCTGTCTTTTCAGAATCAATAAGAAGTGGAATTATAAATGAAGTATCTAGGAAGAGTTCCATGATTCGTCCCGAATCTCGATTATCTTTGTTAGAGATACTTTTTCTTTGAGTTTTAATGGATCAAATGATAATTTCCTTTTTATCAAAATCTGAATCCTCTCACCTTCCTTTAATGGAACTTTTTCAAGCGGTTTCAGAACATTGTTCTCAAAAATGCATTCAATTACCCGTGACATGCACATCAGCCTCCTATTTATGGTTCTATTGTCTTGAATTTTATAGATAATATTGTTTTTGCAATTCGAAATATTTTTCCACCTTGAAAATTCTCAACTAAAAAGTGGAGGGGATAATTGAGAAATCAATATCATGACCTGCGATTCATCCGTCTGCCCCTTGAGCAATGATTTTGTGGTAGTATGCAGTGAATCAACTTTTTCGATCTCATTCTTTTGCCGTTGGCCATGCGATCCCGGGTTTTGCGTCCTCCGTGCTGTTCGCGGTTGGCGGCTGGATGTATGGCGTGGGGCGAAGGTTGGAGGCCGGGGCGAGGTGGTAGGGGTGCAGGGGGATTGCTGGGGAAATTGGGTTAGGCCCTGCGATCCAGCTTGCCACGGTGAATAGGGGTTGTGAGACCGCACCAATCAGTTTTTTTTGCGATAATATACATTTGCTAGTGCGCCGCATTTACTATCCTTCATCCACCTTGTTTTATCGGGTGGATCTTCTTTTTATTCCAGAATATGCAGCAATTTCTGGTAGAAATTCTCACGTGATTTTACAAGTAGAATTTCAATTGTGTGATTTGTCTCATTGATTTGGTATGCGATCCTGTATTGGGCGTGATTGAAAGAAAAGCGATGTGAAAATATTCCTTCAAGAGGACCTGATAATGACTTAAATCCGTGAGGTGAAATTGATATTGCCTTCGCTTCCTCTTTGACTTTGTTCTGAAGGGGCAAATCAAATTTTTTATATCCTTTAAGAGCTGAAGGCGCCATCACAATGTCAAATGGCCTTTCCATCAGATCACCACTGTTCAATCGGTACCCCTTTGCCTTCTTTCAACTCTTTAACTGAAGAAAAAATCACTTGAGCTGCTTCGTTATCAAGAAGAAGTTCCAAAGTTTCTAATTCCTCATCATTCAGCGACTTCAGAATGTGGGCAAGGCGTTCGAGATTGACAAGACCTGATATCTCCCGGTTCATTTTAGATATGGTCATTCACTTTCACCTTATTGTTAATTGTTATCTATAAGATAAGGATTCCTCTGTGTTTCTTTACTTACCCCAATGAACCGATTTTTTATATTTTTTGCCTTGGATTTGTCCTCACTCGTTAGCCGTCGGCCTTGCGATCATGGTTTGGCTTCCCCCGTGCTGTATGAGATTGGCGGCGGGATTTATGGCGTGGGCGAAGGTTGGAGGCCGAGACGAGGGGGTGAGGGTGCAGGGGGATTGCCGGGAGAAATTGGGTGAGGCCCTTGCGATCCCGCTTGCCACGGTGAGCCGTGCTAGCGATTATCCCCAATCAACTTTTGCGATCGTACTCCTTAGCCGTCGGCCTGTCGATCCCGGGTTTGGCTTCCCCCGTGCTGTATGAGATTGGCGGCGGGATTTATGGCGTGGGCGAAGGGTGGAGGCCGGGACGAAGGGGTGAGGGTGCAGGGGATTGCTGGAGATATTGGGTTAGGCCTTACGATCAAGCTCGCCAGGGTGAGCCGTGCGTGCGATTAGCCCCGATAAACTTATGCGATTACACTTGTTAGCCGTCGGCCTGTCGATCCCGGTTTGTGCTTCCCCCGTGTTGTTCACGGTTGGCAGCGGGATGTACGAGGTGGGGCGACGGTTGGAGGCCGGGGGTTGGTTGATCCAGCTCACGAAAGCATTGTATTGGTACACATACAATGGATGTATGAACTATGTCGTCCGCTTTAGATTCTGTTGTTGCCAGGATCCGGAATCTTCCTCCTGATCTTCAGAAAGAAGTGATTGAATATATCCATCATCTTGAACTACGTGCAAACAGGACAGACACACAAAAATTCAGGTTTGAATGGGAAGGAAGCCTTGCTCATTTAAAAGACCGTTATACTTCAGTTCAATTACAGCATAAGGTTCTCGACTGGTGGAACTGATGTTTCTTGTCGATACAAATATCTTTCTTGAAGTTATGCTGGGGCAGGAAAAATCCACCGAAGTCAAGGATTTTTTCAATAGGGCAGATTTTTCTTCCCTTTTCATGAGTGATTTTTCCCTCTTCTCAATCGGGATCCTCTATTTCAAAGAAAAAAACCAGGACTCCCTTCATCAAGCTGGTTAACGAAGATATTGGCAGAAGTGGTCTGCGGGTAGCATCACTAGACCTTTCAGATTATCAGAATATCGTTACATACGCAAATGAGTATCATCTGGATTTTGATGATGCGTACCAGTACGCTGTTGCAGAGCGCTATGATCTCACCATTGTTAGTTTTGATCATGACTTCGACAAGACAAAAAAGGGACGTGTTCTTCCCATGGATCTCTTTTGGGAGAAAGGAAAAGAGCGAACTTGATGTAAAATAATCTCATAATCTTAAGGAATTCAAAATATTCACCTCTTACGGAGAACCATTTGTATTGATATTCACGATTTGTACTGGATAACTATAGAAAATTGAAAATATTTGTTATAGGCTCATGGCCAGAAATTCGAATGATTTCAAGATCCATCCCACTAAATTTTAGCATTTCAATTTGACCATTTGAAACCCCGATACAAGCACAGCATATTTTTTCGTTCCTACTGCGGATCTTGTACCTCCGGAAATTTTTTGATACAGGACATTTTAGTCGAATGGTCCTTTTTACCCACTATTGTGAGCAGTACTTGTGACATTCGACTCTGATCAACCTTTGCGATCACATTCGTTAGCCGTCGGCCTGGCGATCCCGGGTTTGCTTCCCCCGTGCTGTTCGCGGTTGGCGGCGGGATGTATGGGGTGGGGCGACGGTTGGAGGCCGGGGACGAGGGGGTGAGGGTGCAGGGGATTGCTGGAGATATTGAGTTAGACCCTGCGATCCAGCTTGCCACGGTAAGCCGTGCTAACGATTATCCCCGATCAACTTTTACGATCGTACTCGTTAGCCGTCGGCTTGGCGATCCCGGGTTTGTGCTTCCCCCGTGTTGTATGGGATTGGCGGCTGGATGTATATCGTGGGGCGAATGGTAAGAAGCCGGGGACGAGGGGGATAAGGTGCAGGGATTGCTGGAGAAATTGGGTAAGGCCTTATGATCTAGCTTGCCACGGTGAGCCGTGCTGGCGATGATTTCTCCAATGTATTCATGCGATCACACTCGTTAGCCGTCGGCCTGGTAACCCCTGGTTTTGCTTTTCCCGTGCTGTTCACGGTTGGCGGCTGGGGGTACGAGGTCGGGGCCGAAGGGTGGAGGCGGGTACGTGGGGGCGAGTGTGCCTGGGGATTGCCGGGAGAAATTGAAGATTAAAACAGTTTATATTTTTTATGCGCTTGTTCAATGGTCATTATTTCGGTGATTAAAACAGTGTTACCATCAATCTTATAAAATGCAGTGAAATTGCGGCCAATGTGAAGACGATAAATATTAACGCCCGGTCGGAGCTTCAGGAGTTCTTTTTCACCACCTTTACTTGGGTATGGATCCTCTGTCAGGGACTTGAGTCTGGACAGGATAATTCTTCTGCTTTTATCATTGAGGGAGTTGGCATATGCGATAGCGTCAATGTCGACGATTACTTCAAACTTCACGGGTTTATCCCAGAAAGCGGAACGAATTTATTACGCTTTACGATCCGGTCCGTCTCACTAATTAACTTTTGTTCCGGGTCCCTTTGTATCAATTCCCTGATCACATCGTCATAGGTCTGCCCGGGTTTCCTGAGTTGACGGACCGTATTCCAGGTGCTGGGGCGAACGGGGATCCTTTTCGTAGCGCAATCCTGTTCGATCATGATAGGATGCTTTTGATATTATTAATATTTACTTTTACCTTCCCCGACACCACTACTCCCATGTACTATGCCATTGATGGTATATCCCTGAACATCTACGATTACACTCAGTTGCCGTCGGCCTGTCGATCCCGGGTTTGGCTTCCCCCGTGTTGTTTACGGTTTGGCGGCTGGATGTACGGGGTAGGCCGAAGGTTGGAGGCCGGGACGAGGGGGATGGGGTGCAGGGGATTGCCGGGGAAATTGGGTTAGGCCCTGCGATCCAGCTTGCCATGGTGAGCCGTGCTAGCGATTATCTCCCAAATCAACTTTTGCGATCGTACTCGTTAGCCGTCGGCCTGTCGTTCATGGTTTGGCTTCCCCCGTGCTGTTCGCGGTTGGCAGCTGGATGTACTGGGGAGGCGAAGGTTGGAGGCCGGGACGAGGGGGTGAGGGTGCAGGGGATTGCTGGAAGAAATTAGGTTAGGCTCTGTGCTCCAGCTTGCCCACCCCTGTTTATTGTGCTTGCAATATATTTCCCAGATCATCAGCATCAGTTGCGAATCAGATCATCTATAATCTGTATTACTATCAACACTTCCAATTTTATCTGCGATGAGATGGGGGAGTAAATGTCCAAATTGAGATCATGCCTCCAAAAAACGTGAAAACCTAAATAGCACATTAACTCTACAGCTACTAACAGGGTATTGGAATTGATCGTCAAATACATTAATGCGGCGTTATCACACGCACATTATGAAATAATTAAGGATGAAGAACTCTATTATGGCGAAATATCCCAGTTACAGGGGGTCTGGGCCACGGGTAAGAGTCTTGAAGAATGCAGGGAAAACCTGGCTGATATTATTGAAGGCTGGATTATTATTCGAATACAGAAAGGCATCCCCATACCACCCGTTGATGGAATAACAATACAATGTCCGGGAAGGTTCGAACCGGGTGTCAGAGCATAAATTATCCCCGGTTACCTGGGATGAATTAATTAAAATGTTATGATCGTTCGGATTTGATGGGCCTTACGTGGGTGGAAGACATCCCTATATGATAAGGGACGCCATCGTGCTTACGATACCAAACCCTCACCGATCACAGATAGGAGTAGATTTACTTATCAGAATATTAAAACAAGCAGAAATTACCCGCGAAGAATGGTTATCATAATTATGATTCTAGGTGTTTTCACCTGAACGGTACCCGTAATTTTACTTGTGTTGCTGTTACCCACCAGTCCCCCGCCTCCCTATCAATCCCGGGTTTGCACTTCCCCCGTTCCTGTTCGTGGTTGGCGGCTGAATGTGCTGGGTAGGGTGAATGGTGGAGGCCGGGACGAGGTGGTGAGGGTGCAGGGGATTGCTGGAAATATTGGGTTAGGCCCTGCGATCCAGCTCGCCACGGTGAGCCGTACTGGCGATCATCCACGATCAACTTTTGCGATCGTACTCTTTGGCCGTCGGCATTGCGATCCCGATAGGGCTTCCGGTACTCTTCATGATAGGCGGCGGGATATGCATATTCCTTAAACCCGTTTATACTTCTTGTGGGCTTGCTCGATTGTCAATACATCCAAGATTCGAACCCTGTCTGGCAACACGACAAAGAATGCCGTATATGAACGAGCAATATGCATACGACATACTCCGTCGCGCAGTAATTCGGCATCCCTTGCATTGATCGGATCTTCAAGTTGAACCAGGTGTTCCTTGATTATCCGACGATCTTTCTCCGGCAGACTGTTAATGTATTGGAGTACATGCCGTTCTATCTCGAGGTGCAGAACCCCTCACCTCTTCCTTGATTTCGGTATATTCTTCATCACTGTCCATGCGGACGAAATCGCCATCCTTCGCAACATTTAATAAATGGGCAATATAGTCCTGTTGTTTTCGTTCCCGCACCAACCGGGCAACGACATCTCCGTATCTCTCTCCCGGTAGTTTGATGGCACTAAGATCCTGCTTGGTGTCCAGAGTAACGAGAATTTTCTCAGTAGTTTGATCACCTTTTATTACCATATGTCCTCCCTATACTACGTTGTTACACGGTCATTTGGACAAAATTCTCTTTTAGGATAAATATACTTTTTAGCCGTTTCTGCCTAAATACGTTTCGCATTTTCTGATTGATTGGGCATCGGAAGCATTAACTGGGTGATCTTTACGGATATCAAACCATATCCTGATAATCCCCTTGACATTATTTTGTCTAATTCTAATCAACCTTTTAAGATCACACTTCATTTGCCGTTGGCCTGGCGATCCCGGGTTTGGCTTCCCCCGTGTTGTTTACGGTTTGGTGGCTGGATGTACGGGGTGGGTGAAGTTTGGAGGCCCCGGCGAGGTTGCGGAGGTGCAGGGGATTGCTGGAGATATTGGGTTAGGCCCTGCGACCGTGCTGGCCAGGGTGAGCCGTGCTGGCGATGGTCCCTCCAATGTATTAGTGCGATCACACTCGTTAGCCGTCGGCCTGTCGATCCTGGGTTTTGCTTCCCCCGTGCTGTTCGTGGTTGGCGGCTGGATGGACGGGGTGGGGTGCAGGGGTTTATCAAGAATAAGAGTGAAGCTTTGGAAATCTCACCTTTTTCGTTGCTTTGATAACATTTTATTGATTGCTTTAGGACATTTCATATTTTTGTACCGGGTAAATACTATTATCCCGTTAAAAAAGGAAAAACTGGTATGGGTCTCTTAAGCTATAAAATTCTGTTACGAAAGGAGCCCGAAGGGGGATATACCGTTATTGTTCCCTCTCTCCCTGGATGTATTACGTATGGAAAAACAATAGAAGAGGCGATTAGCATGGCAAAAGAAGCCATTGAACTGTATATTGAAAGCCTGATAGAACATGGGGATGAAATTCCGACAGAAGAGGGTCTGCTGGAATATACATTGACTTTTGAAGCCCATGCCTAAACAGCCTGTCCTTACCCCACAAATGTTGATGAAAGCACTTGAAAAGAAAGGATTTATGTGCGATCGTGTGAAGGTAGCCACTATATTTTCTATCACCCTGATTCAAAAAAACGCGTTGTTGTCCCGTTTCATGCCGGCGATCTACCTGTGGGTACTTTGCATGAGATTCTAAAAGAAGCAGGAGTAAAACGGGAAGATCTCAATGATCTTCTGTAGGAAAATATTAATGCCCCTTTGATAGAATAAACGTACTTTTGCCAATATTTCTCCTGCAACGACTGCGATATCGGGATCATATCTCCATTTCTCCCCAGTCCGATCACACTTGTTAGCCGTCGGCCTTGCGATCCTCGGGTTTTGCGTCCCCCGTGCTGTTCTCGGTTGGCGGCTGGATGTGCGGGATAGGGTGAATGGTGGAGGCGGGTACGTGGGGGCGAGGGTGCACTGGGATTGCTGGAGAAATTGGGTTAGGCCTCTACCAGATCTTATTGTTTCAAACGATTGACAATCTCACATCACCATGACACAGGTTTATTACCCGAAACAGGATAAACACTAATGATACGGTGAAAATACCGGGATTTGTGGTATTATGGTAGATATATGTCTGAAGATTCCGGAACATATTGTAAATGTGATTCGTTTCCCACCAGATGATATAGAAAGCGAACTAAAAAAAGAACTTGCCCTGGCATTATACCAGCGGGGGGTGTTGACATCCGGCAATGCATGCACGCTTGCAGGGATGGATCGCTGGCAATTCAACAACGAATTGAAACTGCGGAGAATCCCCCGACATTACACGGAACGTGATCTCACTGAAGATGTCGAATATGCCCACCGTGATCAGTGACTCGTCCACGCTGATAAATCTGGCAGGAATAGGCAGATTGTACCTGCTACATGAGATGTTTGGAAAGGTAATTATCCCTCCATCCGTATGGGATGAAATTGTTCTTGCGGGTACTACTATGCCAGGCGCTTCTGAAGTCCGGGAAGCATGGGGCAACGGATGGATCATAATAATAAAACCTGATAATACTGCAGTTGTAGATCTTTTAGGACAGGGCTTACACCGGGGTGAGGCAGAATCTATCGCTCTGGCAGTTGAACAATGCGCAGATCTGATTCTTCTGGACGATGCAGATGCCCGTCTGGCAGCAGTGACATTTGATCTTTTCAAGACCGGTGTGATCGGTATTCTAATCAAAGCTAAAGCAGATGGAAAAATCGAGTCCCTTCGTGTTGAACTGAACAACCTTATGGAGAATATGGGGTTTTATATTGATGAGTCATTGTATCGCAGGGCGCTTTCATCGGTCGGAGAGATTGACAACCTGAAAGAGTCCCTCTCATCAAGGGTGCCTGGGGCGTGCCGGGGAGCTTGGGTTCGGCCCTGTGTTCCAGCTCGCCAGGGTGAGCCGTGCTGGCGATTAACCCCCGATCAACTTTTGCGATCGTACTCGTTAGCCGTCGGCCTGACGATCCCGGGTTTTGCTTCCCCCGTGCGGTTCGTGGTTAGCTGCTGGATTGACGGGTGGAGCAAATAGTGGTGCCTGGGGACGAGGTGGAAGAGGTGCAGGGGATTGCTGGAGAAATTGGGTTAGGCCCTGCGATCCAGCTCGCCACGGTGAGCCGTGCTGGCGATTATCCCCAATCAACTTTTGCGATCGCACTTGTTCACCGTTGGCCTGGCGATCCCGGGTTTTGATTCCCCGTGCTGTATGAGATTGGCAGCGGGATGGACGGGATAGAGCGAAGGTTGGAGGCAGGGACGAGGTGGTGGGGGATTAATGGAGAAATTGGGTTAGGCACTTTGGCTCCCCTCACTCTGTCTGCGTGTTGTTATTGCGATCCGGGAGGATCACCTCTACACCACCTCAAAAAAACTCAAACCGACACTATGGACAAATTGGGCCATGAGCGAATGAATAAATAATTGAAATTCACATAGAAGAAATAACATTATGGCAGAATCTTTTGAAGTGGTGTACGAAAAAGGTGTTTTCAAACCGATTAAGAAAATCCACCTTGAGGAAGGTACTCGTGCAGTGGTATCTGTGAACAGAAAAGAACTGCTGAAAAAATTATATCAGTCAATACCACTTACTACATCGAAAAAAAGCATCGATGAAGCCCGGATGGATCTCCTCGAAACATGAAAGTATTTATTGATTCAAATATTTTCATTCACTTTTTAACAACATCTGATGAGAGTCAAACCGCATATTCCATCTTAACCCGAATATCAGAACAGCACTCTCCGGTCACTTCAATTACTGTTGTTGAAGAGGTAATTTTTGTAATCATACGGGAGAACCTTCGTGCAAAAGGAATCAATAACAAATTCAAATTAAAAGAAACAATAGTCACCGCCGGTTACAAGGAATTTGAAGGGTTCATTTTCAACTTTTTTGAACTCCTCGATACACTTGACTGTGCAATAATCGAGGGTAATGTTCTGCCGGATGAACTATTTTCCTTCATGGAGAAATACCATTTACTGCCGCAGGATGCCTTGATTACCGCCTTATGCAGGCAACACAACATCCCCGCAATCGCAACGTTTGATACAGATTTTTCACGTGTTGATTTTCTACAGAAAATTTCTGATTGAGTGATGTTCCCATTCGCTTTTTAAAAAATAACCGACTTCCTTTTTAGACATTCTCAAAAAAGGTAGTCCTGATATTTGATCCTTTTTTTCGTTCCCGTCAACCCTTCCTTATATATTATATTTGCGAGGTACATCGCGATACTTTTCACGATCTCAATCGTTAGCCGTGGGCCGAGCGATCATGGTTT
>JAPKXR010000092.1 GCA_026394715.1 Methanomicrobiales archaeon
CATAAAAGTCGCGAAACCCATCAACTTCAGATCAATCTGTCTGTCGTAACCTCAAAATTTGATTCATATCCAATCGCTCATTTTGTCCACCCCGGGAGTTTTCATTCTATCACGACAATCCCCCATTTGTTAATCCGCCTCAAGGAACTTGAACTCGCCCCAGGTACCATCGTTTGGGATCGGGGTTACACTTCACAAGACCAGGTTCATCTGGTTGAGGAAGACCATTGGAAGATCATATGTGGTGTTCCACAGAGAAAGAACGAAATCAAAAAAATTATATCAGAAACTGATCCGCCGTTTGAACCAGATTTTTTAGTCCCCTCTAAATGCATGAATATCTGCTCTGTTAAGGTGGATAGATCAATTTTTAATACGAAAGGTTCCGTGGTTGTTTACAAAAATATCGACCATCAAAAAAATGACATTCGACATAGAGTTGTTGAACTGGCAGAACTTCAAAAGGGATTAGTGGAGATGCAGAAATCCTGTTCAGCGAAGACACCTGAATACCTCAAAAAAGACGTGGATTTGTTGCTAACTGGCAATCAGAAATTTTTCAAAGTGGTCATAAGTTCTGAAGGGAATTTGCCGCAATTGACATGGGAACTGGATAGAGATGAACTTGCAAATGCCGAACTAAGGGATGGGAAATATCTGCTCTATGCGTCTGACCCAGAGTTGACAGCTACTGAAATTGTGCAAGCGTATTTTGAGAGAGCATTTATTGAGGATGTATTCTGTGATTTGAAATCTTTCGAAGAGATTGCCCCGATTCGGCACCGACTTGAAACGAGAGTTTTGGGCATTATGTTTGTATGCACACTGGCGTTAAGGTTGAAAGTTGCATTAAGGACTATGATGACCCGCGTGAAATCAGAAAAAAAATATAGCTCGGAGACACTTTTGGAAAAATTGCAACGAGTTGAGCAGGTTGACTTTCATATCGGGGATGATGTGGATGTAAGGTTTGTCAATCTTCAGCAAAAGACAAATGAAATTTTGGAGGATATTGGGATGTCACAGATATTTGAGCGCAAGACTTGTACGACATAGTGATCAACATTGCGCTATTTGGGTAAAATGTATAAACGGGTCCGTTGTTCTAACCGGTCCTTCCGGAGGACTTAACGCAGTTTCCAGGCGTTCGTGCAGACGATAAATGGTGATATGTGCATATCCTCCCCGGGTGGAAGACTGGCCGGTGCAAAAGACTCACCCGGGTTAAAGCGAAAACGATGGCCGTTGCATGGGTATCCTATAAAATGGCCGTTACAATTGGTAACTTCAATTCGCCCAGGCCCGACGAAGTGAAACACACGGTGTTTACAGAACCTTTTAAAAAGGATAACGGGTAAAAAAGGCAAATACCTGACGGAATACGGAAAAAATAAAAGGTAACTGGCGGTTGGGATTCTGGAATAAACGGGGACATATGCGGGCGATTCAGACGAACAGGACGGGTGTACAATCAAGGTGGAGGGATGAGACTACCGGATTAATTAACAAAATTTGGAGAAATCCGGCCTGGATAGACGGTTTTGGGGGGACCTTTGATAGTACTAATCTAAATGGGTTCATGGAAATGGACCCCTGATAAATGCCCATTGTCGGTACCACAGAAAGCCGAACTCCGCCCGGGCCTGGTGTACCGGGTGAAAACGGCACGTATAAATGAAGCGTGCGACGACGTTCTTTTAACCGGTTGTATTACTCGGCCCCCCATAGGATTCATAGGACACTCGTGACCGGAAAAAGTGGCCGGAAATGATGAACATACCATAAATAAACCCCTGGTTTTTCAGTGGTAATAAATTCCAATGAAGAAAGGATCTCGCAATGAAAAAAGAAACGGTAAGTGACAACCAATCGCGGGGTAGTGCAACACTCCATGATGCTACCGGGACTGCCCCGGCCGGGGTGACCATTAGTTCATGGCGGGACTGGGACACCATCGCAAGAAAAGAACATGCCCGCGAGATGCAGCGGCTTGTGGACCGTATCTTCCGCGAGCAGGTCATGGGGGTCCTTGCGCTGCTCCTCGTACCAATCCTCCTGCTCCTGGACTTTGCACACCTTCCAGAGCCTGTTGCCGCCTTCCTCACGATCATTGATATTGGAATCTGGATTTTTTTTGTTCTTGAATATATTTTTCGCCTTGTTGTTGCGAATGACCGGTATGCGTATATTGTCTCACCGTGGCATATCATCGATGTACTTATTGTTGGTATCCCTGCAGTTGCACTGGTATCGGGTACCGGCTACGGCATTGCCCGTTATTTCCGGGTACTCCGTGCTATGCAATCGGTCCAGGTACTTTATATCGCAGCAAAACAGGCCCACCGTCAATTCGCCGAAAAACAATTACCGGAGGATACCCATGGCCTTGCAAGCCCGATGAAGGTCCGTTCGATCCCTGTTATCATACAGGGAATGAAAAACAGTATCCCCACACCAACTCCTGCCTGGTCGGTGGTAACGGTTGACGAATCCACAGTTCTCGATTTCAGGGGCCATTGGTTTGATTTCTCCGGGTACAACAACGCTGACCTGCCGGCACTCTCGCGGCTCACCCGGATCCCACAATACCAGCTTGAAGTGAAACTTCGGGAAAGGGCCTATCCTCGCGCCGATGTGAGTGGTCCAGTTACAACCGTTTTTCTCAAGGTCCCACGGGTCCGCCAGGAACAAAGCGACCCCCCTGCCTGGGAGATCACATGGGACGGACTGCTTGTTGCCTATGACAGGGATAGTGTGTTGACGTTCTCCCGGTATCAAACGGATATCACGGACCGGGTGATGTCGGACGGGTCATCAGAGGAGATCACCCACAACGGCCCAGGCATCCTGTATTTTTTAGTAAATATTTCTTTGAGCACAATTGAAGACCTGGTCCTCACCGCAGAAGAGCAACTCATTTATCTTGAAACCCAGTCGATGGACCGGCTCCCGGGGAACTTCCTCTCGATGATGTACACTGACCAGAAAGAGCTCAGCCGGATCATATCAGGGTTACTCTATACAAAAACTGCCCTTGAAGAAGTATGTACGAGTGATCGTGTGGTCTTCAACAGGGATGAAGCAGAGGAGAGCAGGCTCCGTGCACTGGCAGACAGGTGTTCACAGTTATCGGATAATGCACAGCACGTGGCAGACTCATTTGCATGGATGGTTGATTTTTACTTAAATACGGCATCCTTCTCCATGAACCGCGTGATGAAACTGCTCGCTGTGCTGACCGCCCTCACGATGGTCCCGGCACTTGTCGGCGGGCTTCTCGGGATGAACCTGATCGATAATCCCTGGCCTGCCACCCTGCTCCAGATGGTCTCGGTAGTCGCACTTGTCATGCTGGTGACCGCATGGGTATATTACAATATCGGATGGCTGAGGGAGTGAGACTAATTCCCTGGATGTCAGTGGGGGAATTAGTGCTAAGCCTGGAGTTATGATTCCCTAGTGACGCCCCGGTAATCCACCTGTTGTTGTTACAATGAAAGGATAGGCCATATTACGGGACTGTTAAACCCTTTAGGAAGCCGTTTTTTTGATTTTGTAATATCCTCCAGACCGTTATAGATCAGTGGTTGTCGTTTTTTTGTCTCACCAGACACGTACGGTAATTTTTATTTTATTTTTCTCTCAAATGTTTGATTAAACTGGCAGGGATCATCTCTCAATCGATTTTTTCTATGTTGATGGTCCACAGGTGATTCTTCCGTTTCATCATATAATTTAAATATTGAATCGGCAGAAGGAAATCATCTTCCATATATACAACTACGTCTTACTCTTGGTTAACTCAATGAGGAGTATCATTATGAGCGAAACACACGAGAGAGATTCAGTTTTTGTAATGAAGGATATTACGGCTGGTGCTGGAGCCCTCGGCCTCCTTGGCTACGGGATGACGGGTGTCCTCCTTGGTCTGGCTAACGCCGGGTTGATCGAGGTTGGGTCGATGATCCTCGGAATGGTCATCTTTTATGGCGGGATCGCACAATTTGTTGCCGGTCTTATGGAGTGGAAGAAAGGAAATACCTACGGGATGGTAGCATATGCTTCATATGGCCTGTTCTGGTTCTCGTTCGGGGCCCTCCTTCTCCTTCCGGTGATAGGTCTAGCAAAGACTACCGGGGGCCCGGGGGCAATCGCTGCATACCTTGCACTATGGGGTATTTTCACGACAATCCTGTTTATCGGTTCACTAAAGATGTCGAAAGCACTTCAGTTTGTCCTTGGAACTCTTGCCCTTCTGTTCTTCCTGCTCGCAGCCGGGGCTGCAACCGGGAACAGCATGATAACCGTCATCGGAGGGTACGTGGGAATAATCAGCGGATTTGCGGCCATTTATACCGCACTTGCCCCCGTCCTGAACGACATTTATGGCAGGGATATTGCGCCTCTTGGATGAACCAAAATAGTGCAACCAGTAATTTTCTTTTTTTTATTTCATGTATACCGGGTCCAGCGACTGATTTTCTGATGTCATGAGGAATTGAAGGGTTTTTGCGATCTGTGGTGGTACGAAATGAGTTTTATAAACCCCACTATACATCATACGCCGGTAAAGCGGAATTGAACAGGTTACATAAAACCTTACACGCATAGGCATCGTATGAGATTATCAGAAAAACCGGAAATGGAAATTTTTGAGACGTTTTCGAGGTCTGCAGATGCATACCGTAAAAAGGACAAACGAGCCCCTGCCCGGATATGCACTCCAGAAATAACCGGGTTCGGAAGTGGCCCCGGATGAAGAGTTCCTGGGGAGAAAAGAACTGATGGTCGGCATTGCACGGGATTTTAGGCGGGCAAACCCGTTACTTATCAGGTTCCCGGCAATAAGTTTCAATGGTGAGGGCAGGGTGGCCTCGGGTTACCTGCAAGGCGATATTCTCGGCAGTTATCGGGGGCCAACAGCTCCTGATGTCAGGACGAATGACTGCAGTCCTGAAAAACACAGGCCGGGCCTGGCGATTTGAGCAGATCCTCTTCTCGATGTCCTGCGAAGGGCAGAATTATGAGCAATCATTCCCGGGTGCGAATCCAATTCGATAATTACCGTAATAAATCCTGAAAAAGAGTCCGGGCGGTTTTCCCGAACCTGGACCTTTTGGCCATTCTGCTTTATTATTCCGACAACGACCTGATTCAGGACCCATGTCCGGTTGTTCCTGGCGGACAAATCACCACTATGGTGTCTGCAATATATCCCTGTTTATAATATCAGCCTAATAATGCAGTTTTTATTAGAATGTGGGCAATTTAGAGGCCAAAATACAACAGGAAATTACTCATCCTCTGGCAAAAGAATGTGAATTAAAAAAAACATGGCAGAAGAAATAAAGTGCCGATTCCTGCTAAGATAAATGAGATGGTAACAATGTCTACCCTGATGCCCAAGTGTTGACCTTCATATTACTGGGTTTCGGGTTCACTGTTCAGGAAATACGTATGGCCGGATGGGAATCCCAATTTATTTCAGGTCTGCAGGGCAAGGATAAGAAATCAGGATGTGGCAAAATTATATAAGAATAATAAGGCGTTCACAGGCCTTGAGGCCGCATTGGTCCTGATCGCATTTACAGTCGTGGCTGCGGTATTTTCATATGTAGTGCTTGACTCAGGATTTTATACTACACAAAAGAGCCAGCAGGTTATCCAGGTAGCGATAGCCCAGGTATCAGGAAATACTGTTGTCAAGGGAGAGATATATGGGATAGCGAATCATGATACGACGACTATAGAAAAAATTAAGTTTGCTATCGGTCCTGCAGTCCTGGGAACACCGGTCGATTATTCGAGGATGAGTATCACCTGGAGCACAAGTAAGGTGCTGCCGACCCGGCTCGAATTTACCGGGTCGCCTCCCGTGGCCGGGCAATGGTCAATAATTGATGGAAGTTCCGGTCAGGGCCAGAACGGCCTTGTTAACGATAACCAGATTGTTACAATCCTTGCCTGCCCGCCCTATCCGGTGTCCAAGAATGAAAGGTTCACCCTGGCGGTATTGCCTGAATCAGGGGCATCAATAAGTATTTCCAGGACGATCCCGATGGAAATATCAGAGGCCAACCTGCTTTTTTGATGCTGGTCTATCGGGACCAGTAGAAGACTCACCTTTTTAAAGAACAGTCCATGACGGATATATCCGGTGAGGTTTGGCCTGATATTTTTTATAAGCACCCGATTTTCTGAAATGTGACATGAACCAATAAAGTTCACACACGAAAAAAAATTCGAAAACCTAATCCATAAATATTGCCATTCCTGAGGCAGACATCATCAAGAAGAAGGTGGGCATCAGGCTATTATCCCGGACAAGACGGGGGCCAGTTTCAGGCAGCGGTATCGTGAGCGTTTTTTGGTTCCTGGCAGATTACTCTTTTTTTCCGCGCTGTCGCGGTATTTATTCTCATTCATCCAGGTGAGGAATTGTTTTTAGGATGGCAGCGTGGTCGTGGTGGGTGTTCTGCTATGCAGGATTTAGACCGCTGGCTCTTACCCTTTTTCAGGGCACCGATACCTGCGTAGATTTCAAGGGCCGCTAGTCACGAAATAGAGCAGATAATCATCTCCTGACAACAAGGATAGAGGTGATTTACCATAAAAAATCCCCGATTTTAATTTTGTTTGCCTGATGCGCACATCATAGTGTCTTACTTGCATGTCCGGTGCTGATATTGGCTCATGACCTACTGTTCGTTCAAAAATTCGTTGACTGGGACCGCATCCTGATAAAGAGCAGTCCTGAGGCAACCCCTTGCATTGATGGAAGGCTCTGGTATTCAGAACGGATCGCAGAAGAATATTCTGGCGAGATTCTTGCCCGGGTTGACATAAACGGACGGTGGTGGTCGACCATTTAAAAAGATACCATAGATGATTCGAACATTATGTCTGAATGCGAGGGAAGGGATTCGAACCCTTGAACTCCTTCGAGATCGGATCTTAAGTCCGACGCCTTAGGCCAAGCTTGGCTACCCTCGCGCTATGAATTATTAGTTTTAAAGATAGTAAAAGGCTTTGACCTTTTCACGAACGTTATGTCCCGTTTGGTAGCAATATTTTAGCACGGTACCGTTGGTCCGGTTTGGTTACCCATGCATATCATGGACTCGTGATTTAAGGGCATACAGATGATTCCGGTCCATTGACATTCAGTTATGTATTTTCATTCTGAAACCAGTGTGACAATTAGTCCATATTTTTATACGTGCTTGGATAATAGGTACATTACTCTATGGCATGTTATGACATTCACAAGCAACACAATAGTGCGAATGATGTTGCATCCATAAATGAAGAAATAGTTCGTATCATATAAGCTGGATTGTAGGTGAATGAATGAATAAACAAAAACGCTATCAGCTCGTCTCAATAATATATCTGGTGGCCTTAATATTCGCGGTTCAGGTCCCGTTTTTATTTTCGCAGAATAATTACACCACTAATCATGGTTTTGTGCAACCAACCTGCCATGATTTTACAAGGTGGGTTAAAAATCCGTTTCACTTTCAAAACAATGATGAAAGTTTCCATGGGTTCGGCCTTATCCCGTCTCCTGTCGATCGTTTAGTACTGGCTAATAAGAGTGATATCCGCATCCTACAATCAAAACCGATCATTCCAAAAATCGGAATGAGTCCTTTCAATATGTATTAAAAAAATCATCAACTCATTCTCTCTTTGTATATACCTGATTTGCTCAATTTTCTATAGGGAAAAATTGCATCAGAGCAGAAAGCCACCCAGCAAAACAAGAAACAATTTTAGAATATCACCATCTATCACGTATAGTACTGGTTAATCTCAAAATTTTCGTGACAGTACAATTGCAGTTAGTAATTGCACGGGTTAACGACCTGCATGATGTAATGAAGATGAACGGGTAGTAACTTGTTCCGGGGTTATGGAACCGGATATCGTATGTTTCGTACTCCTCCATTATCAGCTCTCGTCCGGCTGTCCGCTCTTTCAAGGGACGTTTCGAACCATAAAATGACGAGCACAGATGCCCTATTAATCTATTTTTGTTCACCATTGTATCCAAATGTCCCCGATCCACACTTATATCTGTCATCCCGCCGGACATATCGGACAATGAACAAAAAAGAAAATGCAACAAAACTGATCGATGAAGAGTCAGGACTGATGGAATGTCTCGTCTGTGGGGAAAAATACCATACAACATTGAAACCCGGCCCTGATGGGAAGTTCCTCCCCGAAAACTGGGAGTGCGTCAATAAGTGCCGGCTGATTCACCACGATGAGGATCCAGCAGCGAAAAAATAACCTTTTTCCTCTTTTCAATCGTATTTGCGTCCATCCTGGTTGAACCTTCTAAACAGGTAGCGGTAAAGTTGATCCGATAATTACCGGAAAGACAACAAGCGCTCACTCTTCCCCAGGTGGTAGATTCACCCCTGCAATTCTGTAGTTTAGATCGATCAGGAGTGCGGGCATCTCGTCTTTAAGAAAACATGGGGTAACCTTCGGACCAGATCGGATCGTTGAGATCTACCTGGCTCCTCCTTTTTGTGGGGCAAAGAATAGATCTCAAGCTGACCTGATGAATGAGATAACGCGTGATTCAGGGACCGGAAATAGGTTCAACCTTCATGGTGCACATTGCAGAATGACCCCTGCCATCTAACAATTCCCTGTGCAGGATACCAATTACAAATACTCCATTTCAGACCGGGAGATAAATTCGAATATAATGCCC
>JAPKXR010000386.1 GCA_026394715.1 Methanomicrobiales archaeon
ACGTAGCTTACGAGGGATATTGGCGAATTATACAAGGAATTTTGATCTGTTTTCAGTAAGTTCTGGTTTTGGTGAGAAGAACTGCAAACTCTCCAAAAATTTGAGTGAAAAAAAAGAGATTAATTAGAAAGGAGCCCGAGACTTGTCAGGTCTGACACGATCTTCAGGACTGCGGCCCGGGCGTCTTCGGGTTGTTTTCCACCGGTGATAATCAGCTTTCCGGAGCCAAAGAGGAGCACCACCACTTTTGGTACTTCAAGCCGATATACAAGTCCTGGGAACTGCTCCGGCTCATACTCGATCCGGTCCAGGTTGAATCCTACCGCAATCTTGTTTAGGTTAATTCCTGCACCCAGGTCTGCCGATGTAACGATATTCTGTATCTTGTAGGTGAGTTCAGTGGGGATCTCTATTTCCAGCTCGCGAAGGAGATTGCCGAGGATCTCAAGGCCAATGGAGAGACTGTCAACACTTTTTGCCCCGGTCAGTACAACTTTCCCGGACCCGAAGACGAGTGCTGCAATTTTTGGGTTCTGCATCCTGATAACGACACCGGGAAACCGTTTCTTGTTATATTCTGCATCCTTTATATGTGACGCAAGCATCGGAAGATCCAGATAATCGGTTACCTTCGCCGAGGCAACAATATTTTCGATTTTGAGAGATTCTTCTGGCCTGACCTTCATATTTATAAATACCACAAAACAGTATATAAACCGTTGGGTGTTATTCTCCCGCGGTTAATGGGTTTATCCGGGACTGATATATTAAGATTTCACGAGTTCGTTCTGAAAAACCCGTGTGTTGGAATGCTTTCCCAAGAAAATTCCCAATTTTGTACCAGGGTGGATTTGTGATTGGGAAGTTATTTTGTCCATGCAAGGGATGAGTATCGTTACGTTAACATGCAACAAGGGAGAAAATTACATGGTTATCCGGATTGAAAATTATTGATTGAAGAATAGGATCCAAAACCAGGATATCCAGATATTCCGGCATCTTCATTTGATCAAGGCTTCATTTCAAAACCGATGCCAGGAAATCTACGAACGAATAATACAGAATTTATCAAAGTCAGATAAATTCTTTGAATTATCTGTAAGAAAAGCTTGAAGTCGAAATAGAGGACCTGCTAGGAATCATACATTGGAAAATTGTGAAAAAAGAAGATAATTCATTGTTATAAAAGAGGAAGTCATTGACAAATAATAGTTGCACACCCCTGCATACCGGATTCGATAACAGAGGTTCGAACGAACCGTGTGCCGGTGAGGCCCCCGTAATTTCAGTGGTAATGCCTGCACTTAATGAGGAATTAACGATCGGTGAGTGCATCAGTGGAATACTAACTCTCTTTGTAGAGAATCATATGAAAGGGGAAATTATTGTTTCGGATTCTTCAGCCGATGGGACTGCAGGTATTGCAAGAGACCTCGGGGCAACGGTAGTACATACGGCAAAAATGGGATATGGATTTGCATATCTTGAAGGCTTCCGGCATGTCAACAGTGATGTAATTGTAATGATGGATGCGGACGGCACCTATGATCCATCAGAGATACTGCGGTTGGTCGAACCTTTGAAAAAAGGTGCAGATCTCGTTATCGGTTCCCGTTTTAAAGGCACTATCGACCCAGGAGCGATGGCCCCACTCCACCGGTATATTGGTAACCCGTTCCTGACGAGAGTCTTGAATTTAATATTTCATACACAGTTTTCTGATGCTCACAGTGGATTTCGTGCAATCAAGCGCGGAGCGCTTGAAAAACTTAATTTAAAAACAAGTGGTATGGAATTTGCCTCCGAAATGCTGGTTTTAGCCTCGATCAAAGGGCTTGTAATTGAAGAAATTCCAATCCGGTATTTCCCAAGGAAGGCGCCATCCAATCTCCATAGTTTTGCTGATGGATGGAGACACCTGCGTTTTATCCTGCTGATGAAACCAGTTCCGTTCTTAGCGATACCCGGGTTAATTTTTTCATTGTTCGGGGTAATATTGATGACCGTGTTCTATGTAAGTGGAGATATTGAGACCTCGCATCTTCACTCGTTTATCCTCGGGTCGATTTTACTTATCGGTGGCGTTCAGGTTATTATTATGGGAATTAATACGGAAGTCTATTCCATACTCAATGGTTTCAATGAAAAAACACGACTGATGACATTTTTTCTCAATTACCACAGCCTGGAAAAATTCCTTGTTATTGGCGGTGCCTTCATTGTTACAGGGATACTACTTGGTGCAACGATCATCCTGGACTGGATACGCGAAAGTTTTGGGGAAATATCCCAGATTTCTACCAGTGTAGTTTCATTATCACTGATTATTATTGGAATACAGGTGATATCCTGTTCGATCTTCATCAGTATGATGCTCCTCAATAACGGGGACTTTACATAGAGGCGCCGGATGAAAATTGCCTTTGTATATGATGCTGTTTATCCTTACAGGATCGGGGGGGGTTGAAAAGCGGATTTATGAATTATCGATACGTCTTGCCAGGAAGGGCCACGAAATTCATATTTTTGGATTAAAGGAGTGGGATGGGGACGCTTCATTTATCAGAGGCGGGGTATATTACCATGGATTGGGGCATCCAAGGCCATTCTATACTCATGGACGAAGATCTATTGGTGAAGCGTGGTAT
>JAPKXR010000400.1 GCA_026394715.1 Methanomicrobiales archaeon
TTTTGGGGTGTTGCACAAAAGGTTACGGTATGAAATTAATGACACTTTTTGGAGGGGGTCGGGAATGGGAACTTTCTTTCATTCCGGCATAGTCCACATAGTCCAGCCCATTCCCGTTGTCGATCCTCTCCCAAAAGCCCCATCAGCGCACTTTTCGGAGCCCTCCGTACCGAGAATCCAGCCAAACGGGGCGCGCCACCACCGGTCACCGTTAGCCTCGCAGGTTTACCAGAAGGTCAGGGATTTTACCGGCAGTTTCTTTCTCGCGAGCCGGAAGCACAGGAGCCGGTACAGCGAAATGACGATGAGGGTCGCAATGCATAACCCGAGCAGCCCGTAATAATAACATAACGTCGAACCCAGACAGATCAGGGTCACAATTTTCGCGATAACGTACAGGGTAACCTGTTTTTCATACCCCGAATATATCAGCAGCCTGGGGGGCAGATCGCCGATAGCATTCACGGTTACCGCAATAACAGCAATGATCAGGGGCAGGCTTGCACTCACATAGGCATCCCCGAAAGTTGTAAGAATCGACTGCCGGAAGATTATGATTATGGCCGCCAGTGCAAACGCCACGATGGCATTGAAGATGTTGGTACTATTGATGCGTTTCTGGAGATCTGCCTGCTGCTCGGGAGAACCAAACATCTTGTCGATATGGGGAATCACGTACCGCGACGTGGCGCTGGGGAAAATATAGAAAAACTCTATTATGGCAATGATGGCCACGTACAATCCTACCATCTCTTCGTTCGTACCGAAAATTTCCACAATGACCAGATCCATGCACATCGCGATGGCGTGTACCGTGCCGAAAACCGCGAAATTGGCAGAATCCCGGTACCACGCCCGTGCGTCAGTATCGGATACACGGATTTTCACAACCGCTGATACATGCTGGATAATATTCTTCTTTCCCAGGAGAAATGGCACCATTCCCAGAAAAATGAGCAACACCGATACCAGGATCCAGGCTGCGATGACGATATCTTTCGTAAAGGATTCATCGATGAAATAGACGGCGGTGAGCACATAAACGATTAATACCCCGTACCGTACAACCATATCAAGGGACACAGATAACAGTACGCGATTTGCCCCCAGAAGGTAGTTGATTATCAGACTGGTGATGGCGGCAATCGGGGCTATCAGGAGGAAATACATCGCCAAATGGAAATCCAGAAAGTTTGCTACATTACTGTTGAAACAGATGACGACTGCAATTGCAATGACAAGGTAATAGACCAGGAATATCCCGAGAACTCTCTTGATATTCCATTTGATAAATGCCTGGATCTTTTCCGTTTCGCCGCTCTCCTTGTAGAGAGGCAGGTATTTTCGCACCGCCTCATGACTGCCAAGAAGCAGGATCGTCGTAAACCCGGTGAGCACCGCAATGGCAACGCCGTAATCCCCGAACATCGCCATGCTCATATGGTGGGCAAGAACAACATTCAGGGCGTACTGCAGGATGTACGATAACAGACCCAGAATAAAGAGGACTAGTAACATCAGCACAGGGAACCCTCCCCGGGGAATGCAGGAATCGTAGTGAAAGACCGGCTCATTGTTCTGCCTCGCAGGAATAACCTGATTAACCCTGTCCTTTTTAGAGCGGATACCCGATACCAGAACTATCCGCATTGCCAGAACCAGTTCAGGATATCATGGTTTGCCGGGGAGGATTTTTGTATGCTCTTAATTCCGTATACGATCCTTTTATTCTTTGGAGGATAGCTTTTAACCCCTCATTTTCAACGAATTGCTCAACGGATTGAGTTCTAAAACGGTGGGGTTAATAGATAATCTCTTTGTTATTTCGCGGGAAGGCGAAACGATCCGGATTTGCAGGATCTGCCACACGCTGTTTTTCAGCTCCCTCATGGGCAGTAGTATATCGCAGGCGTATTTATGGTTTTAGATTTTCCGTCTCCAAACGTGCAGATACATCATTCTCACCAGAAAGTCTGATAAGAGGATTACGTGACAAAAAGGAAACATGTTCCCCATCACTGCACATTCCGGGGGAACCTTGAACCGGTTAAGGACCTAAGCCTCGCCTCCCTCATCCCAAACCGGCCAGCCGGGGCGCCACCACCGGTCACGGCCAGCCTCCTTACTCCCCGCCCCCTTGGTGCTTGAGGGAAGAGGTACTCCCATGATACCTAAGGGGGGGTATGCTCATGGAGGTTCGGGTGGGAATTTGTTTTCCGCCACTTCTGGGGAAAATTATCCCCCCCCGTGACAGGGAAGCTAATGAGTATGCAGGAGATGAGAGCGGCATGGGAGAACCGAAAGGAACATTACCGGGACTTCTTTTGGTAAAATCTGGTTGCTGATTAACTACTTTTTTATAA
>JAPKXR010000334.1 GCA_026394715.1 Methanomicrobiales archaeon
TTCGTAGATATTAAAACGTCATCGGTCACCATCGATACCATCGCGAGAATGAATCTGCTCAGAGAATTATGGCGACGAAAACAGACCGATTCTCAAGAAGTTCAGCTGATTATCGTTGCGAAATATTTTAATCCACGTGAAGAACAGCTCGCAACAGAACTAGGAATCAAACTGATAAAATTGCCTTGGTCACTTGAAACTTCACCCAACAAGGAATACCATTCATCCGGTATGAAAATTACCTCAGATAAATCCTGGAAGATCGTTTCTCGCTTGATCAAAGAAAAAAATACCTCAATACGACAGCTATCGCTTAAAGAAAATGTCTCCTACGGCTGGGCTCACAAGGTTATCGGGATGCTTCTCGAGAAGAATGTAGTTAAAAAAGAAAGCGGGTATGTAACGATAGCCAACGTTAAGAATCTCTTGAACGGTGTGGCATGGGAACGCCCGATGAAAAACTTGCAGATCGACGAAATTCTTGTAAATTTTTCTGGAAGCCATGTTGCAGCCCAAGAGATTTCCCGTACTCTCAAGGAACAAAAAATAGGCTTTGCCTTTACTACCTACACCTCTGGCGGATTATACACGTCATATGGCTTCCGACAGGACGCTGTTTATCTCTATCTTAAAAAGGAGCTAATTGAACAGTTTAAAGAGAATTTCGGTGCAGAAAAAAATGAGGGTATCCGTGCCGTGATATACTCTCCCGATAGGGATGTCTTTTCTGATACGTACGAAAAGGAGTCCGTTGTCATCGCATCACCATCCCAGACTCTCCTCGATCTTGCCGGATTGGGGTATAGTGCCATGGATTTGGCCAATGCAATGGTGGAGAAATATGGTGGATTATAATCCCGGCCCGGAAATAATTGAGGCCTCTTCGGTGGAACTCCATAAAATCGTATCGTGGATTAATACAGATCCTGCTTTACCACAAAACGCAGTACTCATCGGTGGGTGGGCTGTTGATGTATACAACTCGTATTTTGGTTCTGTGGATATCGATCTCGTTGTTGAATATACGGCCAGTCAGTTGCTTATCGAACACTTGAAGATCCACGAGGGTTATGTTACAAAAATCCGCTATCCCTTTGATACAGTTAAAAAGGATACTCAACACGGAGAAATAATCCTTGATTTAATATCTCACGAAGGTCCATACGGGTATGAAGGACACCCGGAAGTCCCCTTCACCTGGGATATTCTTACCGGGAACACGGTTTTTCGAAATGTCCGTGGAGGCGCAAAAATTCAGGTTCCGAATCGTTCGGTATTAGTTCTATTAAAATTAAAAGCTGCGTGGGATAGAACCTACCGAATTCTTCATCAAACCTCGCTTGAAACAGGGTATGAAGGACATAAGAGGGTCAAGGACTGCGCCGATATACTCGCCTTAATTGATCCTGTCCGTGGAGGTCGTGAAATTGATTTGGAAATTTTAGGTACCCTGATTTCCCGTGCCGACTTTCTTAAGGAAAATATCTTGCAGATACCCGATATTGATGCAGTGAGGGATCGTTATCAACTGATGACGGAACAAGAGATTCGAAGAGTTTGTGAGGATTTTGTTTCAATTTTATAGACGATAAGACTCTCTTCTCACCCTTTACTCATCTTTTTTTTTATAATACCTTGTTGGCTGTGAATATCTGATACATTCATTTAGCATAGGACTTACGCAGATCAATCGTTTAGATAACTTATTTTGGTATACCTTGCAAAAAAAATTACTTTTTGACATTGCCAATCTTTTTATGCTGATGCATATTGCGTAACTCCTAATTTAAAAGGATCTCTCATACGTGCTGCTTATCTATCATGCGCTATTAACCCTACAAATGTCAAGGATTATGCCCGATTCTTAATCCCGTGACTTTCCGCTGGTGATGTCCTTCCAGACCTGGGTATATGAAGCATCACGGGCGAGGGGGGAATATTCGACCACATCCCCGATCGCCTGCCTATGGCCTGATATGGCGGGGGCATATTGCCTGGACTTGTGCAAAAGTATAATCTCTAAC
>JAPKXR010000169.1 GCA_026394715.1 Methanomicrobiales archaeon
ATAAGATGATTAACCTATAACTTAAAGGGTAAAATTATTGAGATTTCTTTTTCCGTTGTTCTTTAATTCCTTGAATGACCGTATCAAAATCTTTCTCAAGCCATTGTTTCCGTTCTTTTGTATAATCGCCACTCCCGTGACTATAACTCTGAATAAACCTTATCGCATCTGCGGGTCCGAGATTATTTACGAGCACTTCAAACCCTCTTGTCCTAATCTCATCGAGTGTTTTAGTCTCCATTCTCTATTACCTCCATAAACCACGGCACGGGATTTTTAATATGTGTAGTAATCTTATCTCGGTGCTTCATAATAACTTTGATGAGGATATCATCAGTCGTCAGAAAGGTAGCTTTTGCATATTCAGCACATGCGATATGGATCGAATCGAATGTGTCAATGCCCCATGAATGATATTCGCGTGCCCTCTCTGAAATGTCCTTTTTTATTTCTATCCACTCTTTCGAAATTTTCAGGAGATTCTGAACATTTTTCATTCGTTCATTATCGATAATTGCAGCAATTTCATATTCTATTACTTCGCTCCCCACGAGTATCCAATCATTGGTACATCGTGCAAGGATAGCAGTGACTGCTTCAGTTTCCATCCTGATACGATGGGATTTCTGGTCATCAAATGGTCTGCAGAGGCAGCAGACATCCAGGTAAATTTTCATTTCCGCTCCGTTCTTTTCTATTGCCTTGGAATCAATAAATAATTGTATCGGTCTTGTGTGGTTTGCGTCAATATTGAAACCCCTCGATTTTGATTATGTATTACGTTATATTTCCACGAACACGAGGCGGCAGACCGTGCATAAATCCACCTCTCTACCACCTTCATTCACCCATTCCTGTCCATACCACGTACCTTAAAACCTTGTCGTTTCTGAAACTCATAAAAAGGATAACCCTCAATAAAACCCCAATTATCGCCTTATTTTTACCAAAATCGCCAAAAACAGCCTTATTTTACATCAAACTCAATCGGGGCTAAATGCGGGCGATTTAAACGAACGAGAGTGGATGTTATGGATCGGGGTGGCGTGTGGATACCCCGCTATGAGTATCGTTTCGTTAATTCAGGCGGAAAATCGAGGGATTTCCCCGATTTCTTAGCCCCGCACAACCGCCCGCAGTTGGCCTGACCCGAACCTGAACAACCGTTGGCCAGGTGTTTTGTCCCTCGCTATTTTCCCCATCAACTCCACAGTGCCACAACGTTCGGGACCCGTGGGTGCCGGACAGTGGGGACCCGACGGGGGGCAAAACCTCTGCCGGTACCGGCCAAAACCCGAAGTGCGCCGAAAAGGGGGTCGACAAAGGATGGTCTGGCCCGGGGATACCGGCTGACGTTTGCGATGACGGGGCTGGGGTGGGATGATCTTAGTCGATGTTGTAACACGACACTAAAATTCAGAGTGATTGCTGCAATTCAAGAATTTCTTTCCCTATCTGTTTAACTGTCATATTCTTAAGATATTTCTTCCCGTCCTGTGTGTAATTGCCACAGCCAGGATCAAAACTTCGGATAAATCGTATTGCATCCTCCGGTCCAAGCGCATTAATGAGGGCATTGTATCCTTCACTCTGGATCTGGGCGATCGTTTTACTCTCCATGCGGATTCATCTCCATCAACCAGTGCAGCGGATTATCTGCATATATAGATGTAGTTAGTGTATTCTTCTTCATAATCTTTACCAGGTCATCATCGGTTGTAAGCAGGATCGCCCCGGCTTTTTCCGTGCAGGCAATATGGATTGCATCCATACC
>JAPKXR010000093.1 GCA_026394715.1 Methanomicrobiales archaeon
CAAATCCCCTGTATGATTCGCTCCGGCAGATTATACATAACGCACGAAAAGGGGCCTATCAGGCTGTCAACAATGCAATGGTTGAAGCGTACTGGAACATCGGACGATTAATTGTGGAAGAAGAGCAGGCGGGCAAAAACCGTGCAGGGTATGGAACCCACCTGTTAAAAAATCTGGCGGTACAGCTGACAGATGAATTCGGGCGTGGTTTTTCCTTCGCGAACCTCAAGAATTTCCGCCAGTTTTTCCTTACCTTCCCAAAAGGATACCACGACGGGGATATCCCTGCTGATGAAAAAAGCTACACAGTGTGTAGCGAATTGAGTTGGTCACATTACAGACTCCTGATGCGGATAGAGAACCCCACAGCCCGGGGGTATTACATAGGAGAATCGATAAGTCAGAACTGGAGTGTCCGGGCACTTGAGCGGCAGATTGATTCCTTCTATTACGAACGACTGCTTACAAGTCGTGATAGGGATGCGGTTACGACCGAAGCAAAGGAGGTGACACAGCCGCTGACCAGACGTCCGGAGGAATTCATCCGGGACCCGTATGTACTGGAGTTTCTGCAAATCCCAACTTCTTCATCTTATCTTGAACGGGATCTTGAGCAGGCGCTTATCAACAAGCTCCAGCAGTTCCTCCTCGAGCTGGGTAAAGGGTTCTCATTTGTCTCACGCCAGTTCAGGATTAGCACCGAAACATCGGAGTTTTATATAGACCTCGTCTTTTACCACTTCATTCTGAAGTGTTTTGTGCTCATCGATCTCAAAACAGGGAAGCTGGCACATCAGGACATTGGACAGATGGATATGTATGTGCGGTTATTTGAAGCCCGGGAAAATACGGAAGGAGACAATCCGACAATTGGCATCATTCTCTGCACAGAGAAGGATGAAACGGTGGTGCGGTATTCTGTGCTGAATGATAACAACCAGCTCTTTGCATCACGGTATAAACTCTATCTACCCAGTGAACAGGAACTTATCGAAGAGATTGAACACGAGAAGGAAATAATGCGAAGGCAGGAAATAAAACGCTCTCGAAGATCTGCATCCTCGCGACCCAAATCTCCGTGATTGCGTTTGTCCCCTTAATTTCCGGCTCCCATCCCTGCCAAGCCTAAATAGCGAGGCCACACCACCGGTGCTTACTGTCCGCATCCATGCCAGGGAAATGATATTTTCCTTCATCAACTCAAAAAAACAACACGGCTATTCTTGTCCCGGTCAAACTGGTAGTGTCTCTAAGGGGAACAAACAGGGTAGACAGGAGGCGATAACTCGCCACCAATCACTTCAAAAGCCACATGAACAATTTTCTGATCTCCTTTGCAATCGTTCACCTGATGCAAATTTACAATAAATAATTTTTATTTTTGTGCGAATTTCACGACATTCAAATGATCCAGATTATGCTCCATTGTTGATTTGAGACTGGAGGCGTGGGGGTTTTATTTTACGTCAAAACCTCTTTGGGTGCCGCGGGCACCCAGCCGGTCGGGCAAACCCGGGCATGTACCGTAACTCTGTCGCCTTGTTACGACAGGTCGGCGCAGCGGAAGCCTGTGTGCACTGCGCCTGGCTCGCAAACCACACACTACGCAGGAGTTCCGCCCAAGGTCACTTAACCCAGTCGCCTGCGAGCGCCGGGGATAAGAGCCCTGTGCTCGGATGGGGGTCCTGGCGGTGTTGTAAGCCGCCGGT
>JAPKXR010000148.1 GCA_026394715.1 Methanomicrobiales archaeon
AATGGGGTCTTTTAATAATAAGGCTATTAATCGGCTATTTCCCAAAATCAGCGGAAATTACAAGGGTGACAAACAAAAATCAGGGCACTGGCAGAATGGGGGTTAGTAAATGGTGGTGCAACACCGTAACATGGCTTATCGTTGGAATAACGGGGCTGGAAATGGCCTGAATTGAATTGGTGCCCAAGGCCCGAAAAGAAGGACACTTTTTTTGGGGGGGTGGACAGAATGGGAACGTACCCCTTTCAGGTTCTATCAAACAGTAACATTTTAACCGGAAAATAGCACTTTTTCCATTTGGCAACCCGGATTGGGCTCCCGGTGGGAATTGTAATTGGACCTATCCCTATCCCGGTAAAAAAAGAAGGAGATAATTCCCATAGATGTAACTTCGGGAGCACTGAAAATGCCAGAATAAAAACCCGGCTGGAGGTTTTTAGCCCCCATAGCCTTGCCTTTTCAGACAACAATATTGGTATCAGAAAATGGTTTTATCGTAATAAGGATATAGTCCCGCATGCGTGAGGGCCTGACATCGGCAACAGCCCCGATTGTTATGCCGTTTTCAATCTCACATTCCCTGATCATTCCGGCGTACATGTCGTACGGTAACTTGATGCGGAGCCCGGCAATCTGGACCGTTATCGGGGTTGGGGATGTTACGTCTTCAATATCCGGGATTTGTTCGGTAATGATATCCATCAGGCGTGCGGGGGAAACCGAGAGTGGATCCTTTGCAATTTCTTCCCGGCGGATGTCAAGGACACGGGTGATTTCCGCCACGATCTCTTCCAGTTTCTCAATCTCGTCCGACTCTTTCGTCCGGTGCATGAACCTGCCCACGTTCCCCACGTAGCCGGAAACCGGCGGGTCGATGATCTTCTCGAGCGACTCTTTCGACGGGCCCCCGCAGACCACGATCGGAACCTCAATACCCCTCCTCAAAACGGGAAGTTTCTTCTCGATGCAGGTCTCGAAATTGCCGAGCATGAAGAGAGCGAGGTCATGCTCGTTGATTACGTCCCGTTCTTCGTCATTTAACTGAGCAATCCGCTTCCCAAATCCCCTTGCGAGCCCGACCATGTTGGTCTTCGCACCATTTCTCCTGATATATTCTGCCACGTCGCAGGAGGCGTGGGGGAGGTGGTGGATCTCAAGGCTCATGGTGACAACAGCGATCTCGGTCCCTACCAGCGATGCAGGGGTGATATCCCCCATAAGTGGCTTTCCAACGGCACGGATAAGCTCGATATCATCCCGCGGCACCAGTGCCTGGAGGACCACTTCCTGGGCGACGAAATGTTTCTGGATGATATAGCCGCCGACATCCTCGATGAGGTCAACAATCTCATCATGGCGGTATATACCCCCTTTGTACGTAACCGGGACCAGGATCACAGGCTCTCCCCCATTAATCTGAACTTTTCCGATAGGAGCGGGGTAATATCCTCGTCAAGGGTATTTTCACTCGCGATATAGTAGAACTTCCCGTTCCCATAATATTGCCGGCGTACCTTGAACCCTTCCGGGGCAATCGTCTGCATCGCGTAGATCAGGTCTTTGTAGAGGGCCTCACTCGGGTCACCGACGACCATGTCCGGCAGGACCTCCGACTCGCTCCGCTCAAGCGGCATGACAATTGTCAGCCGGTCCGGCTGGTCCACCCTGGCCTGCCCGAACTTATCCCAGAGTATCTTGAGCAACGGTGCAAGGTACGCTTCATTGGCGATCGATATCGTTACCTTGTTGTCCTCGATATTTACATCTGAAAAGTCCCGGATGGTAACAAGGCCCGGCAATTTCCTCGTAGTCCCGACGGCAACAAATATTGGGACTGAGGGGTCAATGAACACGTGGACCTTCGCGACAACCCTGACGAGGTCATGGTCCAGGAGCACCGTGGAGACGATCCGCTGGTAGTACTCACCCCCGAGTGGTTCCGGGCATTCCACCAGAAAATAATCGAGCGCCCCCATCTACTTCTCCCCGATGAAACCGGATGAAAGGAGTGCAGAACCCACGGCTCCGATATACTGGGAGTAGGGTGGCACGACGATCTCAGCCTGCACAGTTCACCCATCGCAAATACCAGTCCCGCGATCAGGGAGGTGCCGCCCACCATGATAACGGGCTCCCTGATGTCCACTTCCTGCAACTGCTGCTCAAATACCTGTTCGGCAACGCTATGGCAGGCGGCAGCAGCCACATC
>JAPKXR010000139.1 GCA_026394715.1 Methanomicrobiales archaeon
GTATGTATTCATGTACTTGTCTATCATCTTACCTACCCTCCAGGTTTGAGATAAAGGCGTCCAACTTTGTCACCCGTTCGCTGAGGACCTTTTTATTGTTGTCCAACTGTTCGATGTCCGCGGTGACCTTATTGATCCGCCGTTGCAGGTCAAGAATGTCCTTCTCTACAATTAGGCCCAATTCCTCGATAATTGCCTCCATGTTTTTGTCAAAGTATGTATCCAGTGACTTGTCCATGGTTGGTAGTCTCTGGTCCAGATATCCTTGTACATCCGGGAGGTTACCCCAGAATGATTGTTTCTCTTCTGCTGTCCCGTTTGCAAAATCTGACATTATTTCACCTTCTTCTCTTCAAGATCAAGCTTCAGAATCATCCGCTCGAGTTTTGCCTCTCGTACGAGGTTTTCAAGCTTCCTGAGTCTCGCCTCGACGATTTTCTCCTTGTGATAGTTATTCAGTTCGATCAGTTCGTTCTCGTCTTCAAGAGTACGGATTGACTGGATCTGATCTGTGCTGAGCTTGGTGAACGGGTGCTCCTTCGCCCGTGTGTCCAGGTCTTTTGCCAGGAGATCGAGTTTCTGCTTTTCAACTTCGATTTCCATTTTTCGGACGCTGCCATGGCTCTTACGTATTGCCCAAGCTACGAAGAGTATTAAGAGGAGCGCAAAGAGGAGGATCATTGCGATGATGAACCAGTCTGGTGGCGCATACAAGTCCATCTTATCCTCCGATTACCTTGGAGGCCTCATCAAGAAGATGGCTCTCCCCTACAAGATAGACTGTGTCCCCGCTTACAAGGACGAAGGAGGAATCCGTTGTCTGTATTGCATCGCCGCGTTGAACTGCTGCAAGAACGACCCCTTTTGGGAGAATAATGCTGGATAATGTCCGGGTACCGGAACCGGCAGCGACCGGGACTGCCCTGACCTCTCCATTGTTTGCTTTCAGTGCTTTGTCAAGGGTCATTGCATCCGCAGGTTTCAGTTTCTTTTTTGCAGCCTCGAATGCGCTGCTGAATGCAGCACTGACTGAATGCCCTGCTTTGCCAAGGCTGGTACTTACACTTGCAGCAGCTCCTGCAGCGCCTGCCTTGATTGACTCAGATGATGTACCCTTGATCGATTCTCCTGCCTTACCAAGTCCTGCCGATACACTTGCACCGGCACCGGTGACGGTGCTCTTGATCTGGTCGACCATTGGGGGTGTTTTTTTGACCATGAGCTTGGAGCCTTCACTCGCTCCTAGAGCTTTTAAGTCCTCCTCGCTCAGGCGTATATGACCTGATGTAACAAGTGAGTCGGCAAAAGCTGTTGCCGATATCCATTTTTCTGCATCAATGATGCCGATATCAATCGATGCACCTTCCTCGATTTCAAGTTCCTTGAGGGCATCTTCATGAATCCGGGCCCGTCCCCTGCTTGGAAAAGCTCGTTTTTGAGCGATCAACTGAATTTCGTCCATGTGAAGTAAGACTCTCCGGAACCGTATATACTTTTCGAGAATCGGATCTGACGTATGGACCAATTCTATTTCCGGTATTGAAACCGTGAAAAATATGAGTTACATGAATTTTCCAATTCTTGAGTGATTCGTAGAAAATACCTGATAATATCCTTATATGTGGTTTTAGACAGGGTCGTAACCCATGTATTATAACGATCTACGGGGATGTTGATGCCATAAGCTGGATATAGGTGCAGAAGATGTCTGTGGTGGTGGTGTCTTTGTAACTGTATCATAGGATTGGTACGTTAATTTGGGTGGACCTCGGGTCATATTCTCCGATTTTTGGTAATGGTAAAGGGACAGGAAACAGCGGTCAGATATCCATGACCTGAAACCTGATTAAATAGTTGAACAATGCCGGAAATTTAATAACATATAAATATGCGGCTGAGGTAAAACACTACCCATGGGGTTCCCGGGAATATTTCTGACCTTATACTGACCCGCGCCTTTTGGTTCCGTATGGCCTGGATCCCGTTCATAATTACCGGAATGAGAAATAATCAACTCATTGCCCCTTATACTGTATTCGTTGTACCCGGGTGGGTTCACAGTATATCTTCAGTCAGGAGTGGTATCGTTGAAGACACGTAACAGGTGGTCCAGAAAAGGATCTCACCAATGGAATTTTAAATTCCCAGCGTACGAGCAAGGGAGGGATACATGAACCCGGAAGAGAAACTGGTCGTCGTCATTATCGATGATGCAATTGGTAAAGATACACCCCATGGGCGTACGATAAAAAGGATCGCGGGTGGGCTTGCTGATTTTGACATTCAGGTCTACACGATTGCATCGCTTGAAGATGCCAGGTCTGCGTATGCAAACCTCCCCGAAGTCGATTGTGTCTTGATCAGCTGGACCCTCGGGGGCGTCGGGTCGAAAAATAATGCCGATGCGAAGCAACTGATCCACGAGATCCGTCAGCGTAACGAAGATATTCCGATATTCCTGATGGCTGAGCCCACCGGTGAGGCGCCAAGTGCACTGACCGTCGATACGATCAGGGAAGTTAATGAGTATGTCTATATCATGGACGATACCCCTGAATTTATTGCGGGTCGAATCATCGCTGCAGCAAACCGGTACAAAGCAAGTCTTTTGCCCCCTTTTTTTGGTGCACTCGTAAAATTCTCCAAAGATTTCGAGTACTCGTGGCATACTCCGGGCCATGCGGGTGGTACGGCGTTCCGTAAGTCCCCTGCAGGGCGGTTATTCTACAAATTTTTCGGAGAACAGCTCTTCAGGTCAGATCTCTCTATTTCGGTGGGGGAACTGGGATCCCTGCTTGATCATTCGGGACCACTTGGTGAGGCTGAGCGGTATGCCGCGAAAGTTTTCGGTGCGGATATGACCTACTTCGTGACAAATGGTACGTCCACAGCAAATAAAATTGTATTCTTCGGCCGTGTGACAAAGGATGATATCGTCCTTGTTGATCGTAACTGTCACAAGTCTGCAGAACATGCCCTCACCATGACACATTCAGTAGCGGTCTTCATGATACCAACAAGGAACCGCTATGGGATCATCGGGCCGATCCCCCCGGAAGAGATGACGCCTACAGCGATCAAATCGAAGATCGATGCGTGCCCGACGGCGAAAGACCTTGAGAGCAAAAAACCGGTTCATGCGGTTATTACCAATTCGACCTATGATGGTCTCTGCTATCACGCAACACAGGTTGAGGATCTACTCGGAAAGAGTGTGGACAGTATCCATTTCGATGAGGCCTGGTATGGGTATGCC